>JALYUI010000794.1 GCA_030853845.1 Bacteroidota bacterium
ATCCACGAATGGCAGCGCCGCAACCGCACCGATGCCGAGCCCGCTGCTGCCCCCGTCCCCCGCACCAGGGGTCGCCGCTCCCCCTTCCGTCCGTCTTAATCCGCTACTCGAAAACGGTAGACTCACCCGCTGCCAGTACAGGCGGCTCAATTCCCCGTTCCCTAATGTCCCAGCTACTCCCAATTGTCGGGCCGGATAGCCCTACCGGGTCACACCCGGAGGCCACTCCCTCCATCATCACCATCCAGAAGGTGAAGCTCAAGGACCAGCACCTGACCTGCGAATTCACCGAGCAGCGCACCGACGATGCCCCACCCCGCGCTTTTGCGCTCACCTGTGCCGAGCAGGTTCACCCTGACCTAACACACGCCCTCAGCCGCCTGGTGCCGCACCTCTGCCTGCTGGCCGAGCAGCTTACCGAAACGCCCGATTTCTGGCCCGACGAGTCCGAGGAGTTGCCCGTCCTGTTCGAGCCCTTCACTGTCACCGGCTTCTCGATGGGCCGCCACCAAAGCGGCGTCACGCTCATCGGCCAGCGCGAGCTCATCGGCGGCCGGGTACTCAACCTGACCACGCCCTACCAGTCGTTCGACGACGAGCACGGCAGCTACCCCTACACCGGCCTGCTCGAAACCACCCTGGCCACGGCCCTCACGGAGGTGGAAGCTGCCCTACGCGGCAAATGCACCGAGTACCGCCAGCTCGACCTGTTCGAAGAATCCACTACCACCGTCCTCCCATTTGTGCCCACGCTACCGCGCGCATGAAACTCCCGGCTATCCAATTCTACCCCGGCGACTGGCACAAGGACCAGGGCGTCCAGGCCCTCGACCTCGCCCAGCGCGGCGCCTGGTTCGAGTTGCTGTTGATGATGCACGACAGCGACGAGCGCGGCGTGCTCCTCGTCAACGGCCAGCCCATGCCCGATGCCGTCATTGCCCGCCGCCTCGGTTTGGATAACCAAACGGCCAATCAAATTCTAACCACCCTCCTAACCTACGGCGTCGCCAGCCGCCGCGAGTCCGACGGCGCGCTGTTCTGCCGCCGCATGGTCAAAGATGAGAACCTGCGTCGGGTACGCACGGAAGCGGGTAAAAAGGGCGGTAATCCCCATTTGCTTAACCAAAAGCCCAAGCAAAAGGCAACCACCCGGGTTAAGCAAATTCCAACCCCTTCATTTTCATCTTCAATTACAACTTCGGTAATAGAGAGAGAGGCGGCTGACGCCGCCCCGCCCGCGCCCGCCGCTGAGAAGAAAGTTGAAAAGCCGGCCGGCAAACGCTCAAAGGGTAGCGTGCCGCCCACGCTGGCCGAAGTCCATGACTACGCCGCCGCGCAGTACCCCGACAGCGCCGACGCCCAAACCGAGGCCGCCACCTTCCACGACCACTACGAAAGCAACGGCTGGCGCGTCAGCGGCAAAACCCTGATGGTCGACTGGCGCGCCTCCTTCCGCAATTGGATGCGCCGCCGCCCGCAGTTCCAGGCCACGGCCGCTGGCCGCACCGGTACCGGCCCACCAGCCCCGGCCCGCGCCCGCACCGCCCCCAAATCTACCGACCCCGCCCGCTGGAGCTAACCCCACCCCGTCATGTCCGAAGACCGCCCCAAGCCTTACGCCACCCGCCGCCCCGGCATTTCCGCCCCCACCACCGGCCAGCTGCCCCCGCAGGCCCTGGACCTCGAAGCCGCCGTCCTCGGCGCGGCCCTCCTCGAAGCAGACGCCCAGCGCGCCCTGATGGTCACCCTGCCCACGGAGGAAGTATTCTACTCCACCGCCCACCAGCAGGTTTACCTGGCCATCCGCGACCTGGTAACCCGCGGCGACCACGCCGACCAGCTCACCGTCGTGCAGCAGCTGCGCCACCGGGGCACCCTGCAGCGCATCGGCGGCCCCGCCTTCGTGGCCCAGCTGACCATGCGCATCAACTCGGCCGCGCACTTCGATACCCACTGCCGCATCCTGCAGGAGCAGCACGCCCGCCGCGTCGTCATCCGCGCCGGCACCGAGCTGGCCGCCCACGGCTACGACGACGCCCGCGACCCGCTGGAACTGCTGGCCACCGCCCAAACCCACCTCACCAGCTTTCACCGCACCCTCGAAACCAAGCCCGGCCAGACCGCCGCCGCTGCCTTCGACCCCACGTTTGACCGCCTCGCGCAGTCCGTCGGCCAGCACGGCCTGACCGGCGTCCCCACCGGCCTAACCCAACTCGACGGCATCACCGGCGGCTGGCAGCCCGGCGACCTCATCATCCTTGCCGCCCGCCCCGCGATGGGCAAAACCGCCGCCCTGCTGCACTTCGCCCGCACCGCCGCCCTCGACCACGGCCACCACACCGCCATCTTCAGCCTCGAAATGCCCACCCTGCAGCTCATGCAGCGCATGGTGGCCAGTGAGGTACCCGGCTACTCCAACTCCGACCTGCGCCGCGGCAACCTCCCCGGCGGCCTCGAGCAGGTGGCCCACATCCGCCAGCAGGCCCAGCGCCTGCGCACCCACGGCCACCAACTGCACATCGACGACACGCCCGGCCTGAGCATCCAGCAGTTGCGCGCCAAGTGCGCCCGCCTCCACGCCCAACAGCCCCTGAGCCTAGTCCTAATCGACTACATCCAACTCATGCGCGGCGATACGAAAGGCAACCGCGAGCAGGAAGTAGGTAGCATCAGTCGCAGCCTGAAAGAACTGGCCAAGGAGCTAAACGCCCCCGTCATCGCCCTCTCCCAACTCTCCCGCGACGTGGAAAAGCGCGGCGGCGAGAAGCGCCCACTGCTATCCGACCTACGCGAGTCCGGTAGCCTGGAGCAGGACGCCGACTGCATTGTGTTTCTCTGGCGCGGCGAATACTACAACATCGCCGAGTACGAAGACGGCACTGCCACCGCCGACACCATTCTGTTTGACATAGCCAAACACCGCAACGGCGCCACCGACGAGGTAGTGGCCGCCTGCAACCTCCGCCGCGGCACTTTTCAGGACCTGACAGCAATACCCGCCAGCTTCTAAATACCACACGAGAGCAGCAGAAATTCCGATACCCACCGCGCGCCAAATCAACATTTTGTCGCCCGTTTTCAGGAAGCCTTCCGACAACTATTTCCATCATCTTCATGCCTTCCCCCATTGTCATCAGCTGCTTCGACCTCACCACCACCCTGGTCCAGCCGTGGGCCGATGCCGGCTACCTCTGCTACTGCGTCGACCTGCAGCATCCGCCCGGAGAAACCCGCGAAGGCAACATCATCCGCGTCGGTATCGATGTGCGCGAATGGCTGCCGCCCTACGGCCCCGTAGCCTTCGCCGCCTTCTTCCCGCCCTGCACCGACACCGCCATTTCTGGCCGCGCTCACTTCCGCCGCAAGGGCCTCGGCAGCGTCATCAAGGCACTACAACTATTCGAGTGGTCCGCCCGCCTCGCCGCCTGGTGCCAGTGCCCGTACTTCATCGAGAACCCGGTGAGCACCGTCAGCACCTATTGGCGGCCCCCAGACTTCCGTTTCGACCCCTGCGACTATGCCGGCTACCTGCCCGCCGAGCGCCAGCTCAGCGAAGCTTACACCAAACGCACCTGCCTGTGGACCGGCGGCGGATTCCAGCTACCTGAGCACAAGGCCGTAGTGCCTATCCTCGGCTCCAAAATGCACAACCTCCCCGACTCAAAGAACCGCGCTAACCTGCGCTCCGCCACGCCCGCCGGCTTTGCTCGCGCCGTGTTCGAGGCCAACCAAAAGCCAGCTAATATTCCTTCAGGCTCCCAACTTTCTCGGGTCGAGTAGAAATATTGCAAGCATCAACTAATGCCCTCCGACCTGCGCGAGTCCGCCAACTTGGGAGCAAGACGCCGAATGCTTCTTCTTCCTCTAGCGCGGCGAATACTACAACATCGCCGAGTACGAAGGCGGCACCCCCACCGCCAATACCATCCTATTCAACATTGCTAAGCATCGAAATGGGGCTACTGATAAGGTTGTAGCTGCTTGCTCGATGCGGCGTGGGGTAGTTCAAGACTTAGTATGATGTTATTTGTCTGGCATGACACAGTTTCGGTCATGCCCATTTTATACTGAAGCATTGTCAATAGCAGGCTCAGTTGCTATGCCGACAATACATGCGGCAATGCGGTAATCAACTGTCGATACCAGACTAACCTCTTGCAACAAGTGCGTCAGGACTTCGACCGATAAATCGATGTCTTTCCAATGCTTTTTCAGATTTCTCAAGCTGATAATTACTCGTGGATTATCACTGGCTCGGCGTAGCTTTCGCACTTCTGGAAGTAATAGCTCGAGGCAAAAGGCCGACAGCTTTTCGTAATCAACCATTACCTCTTCGCGCACCGACCCTTCTTCACCCGTGATGCGCACCGGCCGGAAAAGCTTAGCCACTTCACGTAACGGCGCAATCCGAGCATCTCCCACAGCTGTTTTTGCGAGGAATTTCAGCTGCTCTTCCACAATGTGTTGAGCTACATCGAGCGCCCGGCGGGCGCGGTGCGGCAACAATTGCCTTTCGGCTGCCTGAAGGCGGCTGAGAAAATAGTTGAGCGTGGTATCGCTGTCATCCTTCCACTCCAGCGACTTGGCAGGCTTGCCCATTAGGCGCTGCTGTAGGGCTTGGCAAATCTGGTTCAGTTCAGCCTGTGGCGGAGCATCATCAATCAGCATGTACCAGCTACCACTGCGGGCCGAACTGCTGCGCAAGGCAAAAAACGCCCACGCCTTTTCGGCGGCCACGTAGCTCACGCGGCAGCGCACGGTTTCGAGGGTGTCCCAAATTTTATCGTAGGTGCTTTGGGGCACCAATTGCTTAGGACCTACCAGATTGCGCACGGGTTGCAAGGCATCGTGCAGTCCTTCCCAGCGGGCATCTTCCCGGTCGGGCTGGCGAAACGGATTGATGGAGGCCCGAATACCCGCCCGCTCCAAATCGTTGATGTACGCTTCCAGATGTTCATCCGGCAAATCCAGATTATTACCAATCAATTGCCCGGCGTGCCGTAGGGC
>JALYUI010000796.1 GCA_030853845.1 Bacteroidota bacterium
AAGTTAGAGGCTTTAACGCTGCGATTGGGCATCGGCCATTTCCGCCTCAAAGCCCAACTCTATTTGCGCGGACTCAAAGCCATGCACTACGCTTTAACCAAACTGGCTGCGTAACATCAGTTACTTAAATCAAGTTGCGGAGTATTAGCGGGGTAAATTTTTTTCCCCGACAGGAACAGGCTAGGTTTGAAGCATTCTACCCCTCCAATTCCTGGCAATCATGTGCGAACAGACTACTGCAATGTACTGCTTCCTCGATGATTTGCTCACCCTGCACTCATCCTCGCAACGCTTTCTAATTCAGTATTTCCGCAAAGGGATTGAAACAACGTTCAGCCAACTCACCGCCCGGTTTCCGGCATATTTACCCCGTGACAGCCGCCGGTCTTGTACTCAAAATCATCTGTTCATTTTTGTCCAAACACTTGAACAAGCCGGTCACTCGGCCGCAACTTTAGTTAATTATTTGTGCGTAGCCGCAATAAAGTATTATGCTCATTGCCGCGTTCCGCCTCGAATCTCTCACAATGATGAGCGTGGCCTCAATACCCCCAGCCGAGGCGGCGGTACACGAAGTGTAGCAGCCAGAGTGGTCCAATAAGCAGAAATTGCAGGTCCTTGAGGAAGCTGGGTTTCTTGCCCTCGACCTTGTGGCCCCAGAACTGGCCCACCCAGGCCAGGGCGAAAATGATGAGGCAGATGCTCCTCAGCGGCAGCACGGCCGTGCCGGCCATCACGCGCAGGGCAGCCGCCATTACGGCCCATACCAGTACCATGCCCACCGTGAGGCGCAGGCTGAGGCGGGCATAATAAACCAGGGCCAACACCATGACCAGGGTAGCCAGATTGAGCCAGGGGCTGAAGTTGCGAATGACGCCCGGCACCGGCACCGACCACAGCAGGCCCAGCAGTGAAAACATGATGAGCGGCACGCACACCCAGTGTACGAGCTTGTTGGTAGGGTTCTGGTGGCTTTCGCCGTATTCAGACAGCAGGGCGTTAAGGGCGGCCATGGGGTGGGGGTTTTGAAGTAGTGCGGGTTTTTATCCCGCAAATCGGATAGCGCGGGTGCGGACGGTGCGGACTGAAATTCCGCGCTAAGCCCGGGCATTAAGGCTCCCCAAAGTAGCAAAAAAAACGCCTTTCCCGGCGGAAAGGCGTTTTCAAACCAAGGTAAAAAGCTGCTTACGCTTTCAGCTTGAAGCGGCCACGCAGATAGGCGAGGGCCTGAGCGTGGGCTTTGGCAGCGTACTCTTTGTTGAACTTGGGGTTCGAAGGATTGGCGAAGGCATGGTCGGCGTCGTAGCTCTCAAGGGTGACGCTTTTGCCAGCGGCACTCATGTCTTTCTGGAACTGGCCCACAACTTCGGGGTTAATCCACTTGTCCTGCTTGGCGAAAATGCCCAGCACGTCCGAATTCAGGGTTTTGAGCTTGGCCACGTTTTTCTCTGGCATGCCGTAATACATCACGCAGCCTACGGTTTGCTTGCCGCCGAGCAGGGCTTCCTGTAGGCTCCAGCCGCCGCCGAAGCACCAGCCAATGCTGGCCAGCTGGGCTTTAGGGCCGGCGTACATCTCGGCTCCTTTCAGAATGGCCACGGCGCGCTCCGATTTTACTTCGCCCATGTATTTGCCGGCTTCGTCGGGCGTGGTAGCCACTTTGCCATCGTAGAGGTCGACGGCAATAATGTTGACGCCGGGCATCTCGGCAGCGAAAGTGGCGGCTTCCTTTTTGATGTAATCGTTCAGGCCCCACCACTCATGAATCACGAACAGGTATTTGTTGGAAGGCTTGGCGCTTTTGATTTCGAAGCCCTTGCCGGTGGTACCATCGGGGGTTTTGAATTCAATCATTTCACCCTCGCCCTTGAACTCGTAAGGCAGGGGGGCGTCGTGGCCGCCCGAAAAGTCTTTGTCGGCCGCGAGCATGGCAAAAGCCTCAGTGGCCGAAGCCGACAGGTTAGCAGCCGGCCGGGAGCAGCAACTGGCCATTTTCTGGGCCGAAGCCGAGAAGCCGAAGCTCAGCAGTGCGGCGCTGAGCGTGAGTAGTTTTTTCATGGAATTGGTAAGAGTTGAAACGAATGAGCAACCCCAACAGCTAACCCGGCAAATCTTCCCACATGGCGGCCCGAAGTTTTGGGAATTCGCGTTTCGCCCGACTATGCAGTGCTGCCGAAGTGCTGGTGCCAAGGGCAGCGGTGGCAGCGGCCATCATTTCAGCAGCCAACTCGGGGTAGGGGCTTGCCAGGCGCGCGGCAGCCGTCAGGGCATAAGCCCGAACCGCCACCGGCTCGGCCGGATTTTGCAGCAGGGCCAGGCAGGTATCGAAGGCTAGGGCCGCCCACTCCTCGGGCACGGGCACAAACTGGAGCACCCGCGCCACGGCCCGCCGCACCGCCGGGTGCTGGTTGGGGCCGGGCTGGGCAGCGGCCAGCAGGCCCGGCAGGTGCGGCACCAGCCACTTTGGCTTCCGCTGGCCCACCCAGCCTAGTACATCGGCCGCCAACTGCCGCTCACGCGCCACTCCGTACCAGAACAGATGGAGCAGCTCGGCCAGGGCTGTGGGGTGGGCACTGGCGTAGTCGGCCAGCCGCCGGTTTTGGCGGGCCGAGTGCTCCCGTAGTAGCTCATGGCGGAGGTTCATGGGGTAAAATTGCACCCGCTCCGGCATGAACCGGTTCACCAAGCAAAAGCAGGTACTATACCCCAGTTTCAATGGCCGCGTCCAGCTCCGTGAGCAGGGCGAACAGGCCTACGTAGGTCCGGTTCAAATAGATGAAATGCGCGGAGCCGCGCGGCTCGCGCTGCTTGCGCAGCTCCGGGTCGGCCATCAGGTCATCGCCCAGGGCATAGAGGGCGGCCATGTAAGTCGGGTTGCCGAAATCGAAAGTGGCCTGGCGGAAGGGGCGGCCCACCAGCTCCAGCGATACGCGCAGAGTGCGCAGGTAGAGGGCGCGCATGGCGGGGGCATCATCGGGGCGTAGCACGCCGGCTTCGGTGAGCAGGGCGGCGAGGCGGGCTTCGTCGGCGAAGGTTTCAGGAGCCAGCAGGTCTTTGAAAAGCTGGTACACGTCTGGCGGCACGTCTTTCACGCAGCCGAAATCGAGCACGCCCAGAGTGCCGCCATTATCGTCGCGCATCAGAAAGTTGCCGGGGTGCGGGTCGGCGTGGAGCTGGTGCAGGGTATTAAACTGGAACTGGTAGAAGTCCCACAGCGCCTGCCCGATTTGGTTGCGCACGGCCTGGCCAGGGTTGGTTGCCAGGAATTCCTTCAGGTGCTGGCCGGGCAGCCAGTCCATGGTGAGGATACGGGCGGTAGAGTATTCGGGGTAGTAAGCCGGAAACTCCAGGTGCGGCAGGTGCTCACACTTAGCCGCGATTTCCTGGCCGCGCCGTAACTCCAGCTTGTAGTCTGTTTCTTCGAGCAGGCGGGTTTCCACTTCTTCCAGGTAGGGGCGCACCTGGGCTTCGCTCAGGCCCATCACACGCAGGGCAATGGGTTTCACTAGTCGGATGTCGGACTTGATGCTGTCGGCCACGCCGGGGTATTGCACCTTCACGGCCAGTGCTTTACCGTCCTTGTGGGCCAGGTGTACCTGGCCGATGCTGGCCGCCTGCCGCGCCTCCGGCTCAAACGTATCGAACAGCTGGTAGGGCGACTTCCCGAAAGCATCGCGAAAGGCCTTCGTCACCAGCGGGCCGGAGAGCGGCGGGGTCGAATACTGGGCCTGGGCAAACTGCTCGGCGTAGGCCGTGGGCAGCATGTTTTTCTCCATGGCCAGCATCTGGGCCACCTTCATCACGGAGCCTTTC
>JALYUI010000798.1 GCA_030853845.1 Bacteroidota bacterium
GCATCGGCCAGCTGCTTGCGGGTGGGGCGGCCCTTCTTCACCGTCGCCGGCGCCTTGGGGGTGGCGGCAGTTGGCGCAGTGCCGGCCATCGGCGCTTCCGTATTCGGAGCCGGGCTGAGGGCCGGCGCGGCGGCTTCCGGCGCGGCCTTGGCCAGGGATTCGGGGCCGGCCGAACCGCTGGGAATCAGGGCGGCGGGCGGCGCGGTGGGTTTCCGCTGCTCGTCTTTGGAAGTGGGAGTGGGGGCGGGTGCGGCCGGCTTGTCGCCAGAAGGGCGGGGGCCGAGGGCCTTAGCGGGCGTCTCATCCTCCTTATAGAAAATGCGCATCCGGTTGTCGACCTCGCCGGGGCGGAACAGCGACACCACCGGCTTCTCGGTCGAAGCCAGCGCCCCAGCCAGCTCGCCCGATTCCTGCTTTTTGTAGGCGTTGGCCAGGGCCTGGGCCTGCGGCACCAGCGGGCTGTCGGGGTTGTCCTTGATGAACTTCTCGACCGAGAGGCGGGCCGTTACTGGCGGCTGGGTGCGCACCGCCAGCAGGGTTTTCAGGTAGGCCACCCGGTCGGTGAGGTCGCTTTTGGGGTACAGCTTCTCGGTGCGGGCCAGCACGCCCGTGGTTTTGCGGAACTCCTGGTTTTTATAGTAGGTGAAGGCCGAATCGACGCGGGCGGCCACGGCGTTGTGCAGGGCCAACTCGTGCTCGCGGTACAGCGGGTCAGCAATCAGCTTGGCATAAATCGACTTCGGAAACTCGCGCTGCAAAGCCGCCGCATACTGTGCTGTTTTGGCCGCGTCGGGCAGGTCTTTGTTGAAGAGGTAAAGCAGGTAGTAGGCATCGGGCGCGTGCTCGCCGCGCGGGTAGCGGGTTACTTCCTTTTCGTAGGTTTCAAAACCCTTCTCACGCTCCTTCAGCTGCTCTTTGTAGATGCCGCCCAGCTCGTACATGGCCGCTTCCACCTTCTGGTTCGAGGCCGACAGCTGGCTTTCGGTGGTCGGAATCTCGCCCCGGTACTTGGTCACGAGGCTGTTGCGCGCGGCGTTGGGGTCGACTTCGGCCGGCTTCTCCAGCGAGGCTGGGGCCGTGCCGTTCACCCGGGTCTCGCCGTTGCCGGTCACCGACAGCGGCACCGCGCCGTTGGCGGCCGCGTTGGGCGAGCTGCTGGCCTGGCGGTTGGTGCGCCAGTTGTCCTGCAGCTGCCGGTCGCCCCACTTGCGGATGAATTCAGCCCGGGCCGTGCCCAGCGTTACGGGGTTATCGAAGTACCACTGCCCGGCCGAAGCCGTCGCCGTGGGGTCGAAACTTGTGGCATCGGGCGAAGCGGGGTTGCCGCCGTTGCTGCCGAAGGCCCCGCCGGGCAGGTTGCTGCCAATGCTGCTGCTGCCCGGGCTGGCGCGCCCGGCAATCTCGGCCGCGCGGGCCTGGGTTTTCTGCAGGGCGGCCAGCTGGTCGGCCTCGCGCTGGCGGACGGCCAGCTCGGCACTCGCGTAGGTGTTCAGCCGCTCCGTCAGGGCCTCGGGCGCGAGGCGGGCCAGGGCCTGGAGGCTGTCCTCGGTTTCGATGATGGTGTACTGCTTGGCAAAATCCCGGAGGATGTCGCTACGCTCCTTGATGGCGGGGTAGGTTTTGGCCTGCTTCGAGAGCACCTGCACCGTGCTGTCGTAGTAGGCGGCGGCCAGCGGGTACTTGTGCAGGTTTTCGTAGTAGATGCGGCCGGCCAGCAGGTAGGCGTAACTTTTCTGGTAGCGGTTGGTAGTGGTGGCCTTCACCGACTTGCCCAGCAGCTTCAGCGCATCGGGGTAGTTTTTCTCGCGGTAGTTCAGCCGCGCCATCTCGTAGTAGATTTTGTCGCGGTAGTCCTTGTTCTTAAGGTCCTTCAGCAGGCCGGCAAATACCTTGTCGAGGCGGCTCCGGTCCTGGGTGCTCAGCTCTGATACCTGCGGCAGCATCAGCTTGGCCTGGAAATCTAACTCGTAGGGCGGGTTGCGGGCCAGAATTTGGTCGAGCTGCTCGTTGGCCTTTTTGTTCTCGCCAGCATCCTGGTACAGCTGGGCCAGGATGTAGCGGGTGCGCGACCGTTCGTTTTTCGCTTCAATCAGCGGTACGGCTTTTTCGAGCTGGGCAATGGCTTTGGCGGGCTCCTCGGTGCGCAGGAAATAGTCGGCGCGGGTCAGGAACAGCTGGCGGGCATCCTCGGGGCGGCCTTTTTCTTTGTCGAGCAGGTCCGACACGGCCTTGGCGCTTTCCAACTCGCCCTGCGCCATGAAGGTGCGCATCAGGCCAATCAGGGCCTCGTGCTTGGCGTTGGCATCCTGGCTGGTCGAGTTCACATACTTAAACGTGAGGGCAGCGTCGTCGAACTGCATCTGGTAGAAGCGCGACCAGCCCACCAGAATGTAGGCATCGTCGGTCCAGTCGGAGCCCGGCCGGTGCTGAATCGGCATCGAGGCTTTCTTGATGATGTCATTCAGGTCGGCGCGGCTGGCCCGCACGCTGGTGCTGTCCAGGGTCGGAAACAGCGGCAGGGTCTGGTTGTAGTCGTTGGGGCGGGCGGTGGTGTAGAGCTTGTCCTCCAGCCCATGTAGCTTCTCGCGGGCCAGGAAATAGGCGTTGTCGCGCGCGGCCACGTTGTTGAACGCGTGCGACACGATGTTCTTATCCGAGGCGCAGCCCGCCACGCCCAGCCCCAGCAGCAACAGGAGTAGCGTCGTCCAACGATGATTCAGCAAGTGTTGTCTCAAAATCAAGGGGAAAGAATAAAAGCAGTAGCTGTGTCGGAACGCCCGGCGCAACCCAATTTGTTCGCCCGGCCGCGAAACGCCGGTTGGCTAACGTTGCCGAACGGGTAAAATTACGTTTTTTCAATTCCGCCCGCATAGTTCCGGATATTGCGGCAGATTTGCGCGGCGGGCGCTTTCTGCTGAACCTAGCAGAACGTCGAAAAAGAACGTCATGCAGAGCGTAGCGAAGCATCTTGCTCGCCACAAGTAACTC
>JALYUI010000803.1 GCA_030853845.1 Bacteroidota bacterium
TAGTTACTTCGGTCGTCGTAATAACATTGCTTTGGTGGAAGGCCCGGTCTAGAATGCTGACCTCGAAACGCAGTACATCACCCGGGAAATAGCTTTGATTATCAATTGAGAGGGAAGGCAGCTTGTAGGTTAATGTTCCCTTCAGGGGAACCGACTTGCCATCAATGGAACCATCAAGCCGTGGATAGCGCCCGTAATAGGAAACTACACTGATGAGAGGGGTTATGAACTTGTCGAAATGGCCAAGCGCATTTTTTTTGTATACCTGTACAATAATGTTCTTATCGACCGTAGCGTTATTAATGCCCCCGGTTTTTCCGTTGTAGGGCGGTACATCGGCATCTTTAGAGTCCAGGCCCAGGTCGCCGTCCCCATCCTGAAAATTGATGCTGATAAATACAGTATCGATTTCGGTTTTGCCGCCATCGGCGTTGGGTACGCGCAGGACGTGGATGTCCTTGAAATCAATGTTCGGTACTACCGGAAAATTGGGCGGCGAAAGGCAGCTGCTGATACCGGTTCCAGCTAGGGCGAGCAGGGCACCAAGGCCGAGCAAACGAAACAGATTCATAGAAATGTCGAGAGTAAGTTCAGAAGCGCAACGGCCGCTGCGGCCCCAAAGTACGTTCTTCCCAACGAATAGTGACGGGGCTTGGTTCAGGCTGCGTCCGTGATAACCGATATGTCGTTTCGCTCCGAATTTTTGCGCGCCCTACCGCGGGTTTCGCCGGCCACTTTCGAGGCGGCCGCGCTGGCCCTGTTCCGCCAGCAGGCCGCGCACTGCCCGCCCTACGTGCAATACCTGGCCCAGCTGCGCCGCCGGCCCGCCGCCGTGGCCCGGCTGACGGATATTCCTTTCCTGCCCATCGAGTTTTTTAAAACCCACGAAGTGCGCACCGCGCCCGGGGGCTGGCAGCCGCAGGAGGAGTTTCTGAGCAGCGGCACCACGCTACAGCAGCGCAGCCGCCACCTGGTGCGCGAGCCGGCCTTGTACCGCGAAAACGCCGCCCGTATTTTCGAGCAGTATTACGGCCCGCTCATGGGCTGGATTTTCCTGGCCCTGCTGCCATCGTATCTGGAACAGGGAAATTCGTCGCTGGTGGCTATGGTCGATTATTTCGCCCGGCAATCGGGTCAGGCACAGCCGGCATTTTTCCTGCACGACCACGCCGCCCTGCGCGCCGCCCTGGCCGAAGCCAAACTGGTGCCCGGCCGCCGCGTGATGCTCATTGGCGTGAGCTACGCGCTGCTGGACTTTGCCGCCGCCGCCGGTACCGCGCCGGAGCTCCAGGGCCTCACCGTGCTCGAAACCGGGGGCATGAAGGGCCGCCGCCGCGAGATGATTCGCGAAGAGCTGCACGCCGAATTGCAGCAGGCTTTCGGCCCCGCCGGTATCCACTCCGAATACGGCATGACCGAACTGCTCAGCCAGGCCTACTCGCTGGGCGACGGCCGCTTCCACTGCCCGCCGCCGCTGCGGGTGCTCCTGCGCGAACCGTCGGACCCGTTCTCGGTAGCCGAGTTCCGGCCCGATGGGGCCATCAACGTCATCGACCTGGCCAACGTGGATTCTTGTGCGTTCATCGAAACGAAAGACCTGGCCCGGATGCACCCGGATGGGAGCTTTGAGGTGCTGGGCCGGATGGACAACTCGGACGTGCGGGGATGTAATCAGTTGGTGTAGTGGTTATCAGCTGAATGCACGTTGTACCTTGTGGCATAAGCTACGGCTCATGACTCTAAAATACCTGCTACTGGTATGTCTTGTCGTAGTGGGCATCTGTAAGCTTCCCCCAAAAGTGAGCCAGTCAAAAATAGAGAGAAGTAGTAACTTTTCACTTCTTCTATTTTTAACTGTTCATGAAAAAAAGCCGCTTTAGCGAAGCCCAGATACTGGGTATTTTGCGCCAACAAGACCAGGGGCAGACCGTGGTTCAAATTTGCCGGGAGTACGGCATCAGTGAGCCCACCTTTTACGCGTGGAAAAGCAAGTTCGGGGGCATGAGTGTGAGCGAGTTGCAGCGGCTTAAGCACCTGGAAGACGAAAACCGTCGCCTCAAGCAACTGGTAGCCGACTTGAGCTTAGAAAACCAAGTGGTCAAGGAGGTCTTGCGAAAAAAGTAGTTACCCCCACGGCCCGGCGGGCGGTGGCCCAGTACGCCTGCGGGCGGGGGCTGAGCCAGCGCCAGGCGTGTGCACTCGTGGGCCTGGCCCGCAACAGCTACGCCTCGCCCCCGGGTGGGGGCCGTGGGGAACTCCAGCCCGCCGATGCCGCGCTCGTTGCCCGGCTGCGGGCGCTGGTGAAGCGGCACGGCGGCTGGGGCTTTTGGAAATACTACTACCGCCTGCGCAAGCTGCGGGTCGTGGTCAACCACAAGCGCCTGTGGCGTATCTATCAGCTGCTGCACTTGCAACTGGGTAAGCGGCGGAAAAAGAAACGCCTGCCCGAGCGGGTAAAACGGCCCCTGGAAGTGCCTGCCCAGCCCAACGTGTGCTGGTCCTTGGACTTTATGAGCGATGCGCTGACCGACGGCCGCCGCTTCCGGACCCTGAACGTGGTCGAGGACTGGAACCGGGAAGTGCTCGGCATCGAGGTGGATTTTTCGCTGCCCGCCACGCGCGTCGTCGCCTTGCTCACCACCCTGGTGCGCCGCTACGGCATGCCGGCCCGCATCCGGGTCGACAATGGCCCCGAACTTATCAGCCAGGTGCTTCAGGCCTGGTGCCAGGGCCAGGGAATTGACTTGCACTGGATTCAACCGGCAAGTCCAACCCAAAACGCCTATATTGAACGCTTTAACGGCTCGTTTCGCCGGGAGCTGCTCAACGCCTACCTCTTCACCAGCCTGCGCCAAGTGCGCGAACAGTGCCAGCGCTGGCAGTACGATTATAACCACCTGCGGCCCCACGAGGCCCTCAACTTCTTAACCCCCATTGAGTTTCACCAAGCTGCCTGACCTCTATTTTTGACTGGCTCACTTTAAGGGGGAGCTTACACATCCAGATATTATCAACTACTAACAATAGACAGAAAATATGACTTGGGAAGAACTGAAAGCTTATTTGAAAGGAAAATATTTCCTAATAGGATTGACCTTTATTAATGAGGATGGAAGGCTGATTGAACAGTATCAAACTAATGGATTTGTACAGGAATTAGCCGATGATGGTTTACTCAAAATAATAAGAAACGACGGGGGTATTTTTCAAATACCTTATGACAAAGACACAATAAGACAAGCAGAGAAAGGAGAATATCGAGAAAAGGCAACGGGGCAAATAATTAAAGACCCGGACTTTATGATGACTTGGCAAATAGTAACTGAAGAAAACGATGATTTAGAAGAAATAAAAAAGCATGGTCACATACCAGCTGATTGAATAAAGAGTGGTAGCTGATATCTGACGTTACGCAGTGCTTTCGTTAAAACGCCGCTCGGGATGTAGGGCGGACTACAAAGTCCGCGCTACATCCTGCCGAGTAACAGCAGCTGACATTTCTTTCGTGTCAAGTGGACTAACGCGCTAACGTAATAAATTGAAGTTTCGGTCTCCGGAATCAGTTCGAATACAAAGCCCCAAAGCGGTTAGAGTAACTGTAATTAAAAAGCGCAGCCTCAGAAGTAATTGCTTCTGGGGTTGCACCTTTTAATAGCCAAAATATGGAAAGTGCCTTCTACTTCCCCGCAAACGCTTTCGCGTCGCCTTCCGAAATAGTGTCGTCGCTCATAATCACGAGGCGCTCGACCACGTTGCGCAGCTCGCGGATGTTGCCGCGCCAGTCGAGGGCCTGGAGGTACTGTATGGCGGCGGGGTCTACTTTCTTGGGCTTATTGCCGTAGTCGGCGGCGATGTCGTTGAGGAACTTCTGAATCAGCTCGGGAATGTCTTCGCGGCGGTCGTTGAGGGAGGGCACCTGGATGAGGATGACCGAGAGGCGGTGGTAGAGGTCTTCGCGGAAGTTGCGCTCGGCAATTTCGTGCATCAGGTCCTTGTTGGTGGCGGCGAGGACGCGCACGTTCACCGAGATTTCTTTTTCGCCGCCCACGCGGGTGATTTTGCTTTCCTGCAAGGCCCGCAGCACCTTGGCCTGGGCCGAGAGGCTCATGTCGCCAATTTCGTCCAGAAACAGGGTGCCGCCGTCGGCCTGCTCGAACTTGCCGATGCGCTGCTTTACGGCCGAGGTGAAGGAGCCTTTTTCGTGGCCGAACAGCTCGCTTTCAATCAGCTCGGAGGGAATGGCGGCGCAGTTTACCTCCACCATTGGGCCGCTGGCGCGGTTGCTGAGCTCGTGCAGCTGGCGGGCCACCATCTCCTTGCCCGCGCCGTTGGGGCCGGTGATGAGCACGCGGGCATCGGTGGGGGCCACTTTTTCGATGGCCTTGCGCACGGCCCCGAGGGCGGCCGAGGAGCCGACCATCTCCGAGCCTTTGGTGACGGAGAGCTTCTTTTTCAACGTCTTGGTTTCGCTCACGAGCTTGGTGCGGTCGAGGGCGTTGCGCACCGTCACGAGCAGGCGGTTGAGGTCCGGGGGCTTGGAAATGAAGTCGTAGGCTCCTTTTTTGGTGGCATCAACGGCAGTTTCGATGTTTCCGTGGGCCGATACCATGATGAAGGCCGCGTCGGTGCCCATGGCCTGGGCGCGGGTCAGCACTTCGAGGCCGTCCATTTTGGGCATGCGGATGTCGCAGAGCACCACATCGTACTTCTGCTGGATGAGCAGGTCGAGGCCGGCGGGGCCATCTTCGGCCTGGTCGACGGTGTAGTTTTCAAATTCGAGAATCTCCTTCAGCGTGTTGCGGATGGCTTTTTCGTCGTCGATAATGAGGATACGGGGCATGGGAGCGGGACGGGAATTGTTATAAACGGAGAGGCGCGAAGGTAACGAAAAGCAACGCTTGGAGTTTAAGGAAGGACATTGGGCGGGGCCGCGACGCAACCGCTGGCGGCTCGGCCTTAGCTTCGCTGAACTTCGTTGGCGGAGGTTGGTTATCCGGCGCAGTTATTTGCAGTTCCGGAAATTCAACGGTGAAACGCCAGCGGCTACGTCACTGCCACATGCTGCCAACCCGGTCTTCTCAACTCAAATTTTATCCATGAACAACAAGATAACCCGTCCGCTGCTGCTTGTGGCAGCGCTGGCCGGCAGCTTCAGCCTGTACTCGCTCACCCAGAAAGCCGCCCTGGCCCCCGACCCCAACAACGCCGGCCTGACGCTGCCCGCTGGCTTCGGCGCGCTGGTGGTGGCCGAAACCGGGGGGCACGCCCGGCACCTGGCCGTGACGCCCCAGGGCACTGTTTACGTCAAGCTCAACAGCCTGAAAGATGGTAAGGGCATTTTGGAGCTGCACCCCGGCCCCAACGGCAAGGCCCCCGCGCCCACGGGCTTCGGCAACTACGGCGGCACGGGCATGTATGCCAAGGATGGCTACCTGTATGCGTCTTCCGACGAGGAGGTTTTTCGCTACAAGCTCGGGGCGAAAGGGGAGGTGACCAACCCCGCGCAGCCCGAAAAAATCGTGACCGGCCTGCTCAACCGGGGCGAGCACGAAAGCAAGTCGGTGGTGCTCGACAACGCCGGCAACCTCTACGTCAACATCGGGGCTTACTCGAACTCCTGCCAGGGCAAGGACCGGCAGAAAGGCTCGATGGGTATCCAAGGCTGCCCCCTGCTCGATTCGGCGGGCGGCATCTGGCAGTTCCGGGCCGATAAGGCGGGCCAGACCTACGGCAGCGGCACCCGCTTCGCCACCGGCCTGCGCAACGTGGTGGGCCTCGACTGGAACCAGCAGAACAGCCAGCTTTTCGTGATGCAGCACGGCCGCGACCAGCTCCACGACATCTTCCCGGCCATGTACGACAACAAGCAGTCGGCCGAGCTGCCCGCCGAGTGCCTCTACGCCCTCACCAAGGGCGCTAACGCCGGCTGGCCCTACCTGTATTACAATGGCCTGAAGCACCAGAAAATGCTGGCCCCCGAGTATGGCGGCGACGGCCAGAAGCTGGCCGACCCCAAATATTTGGAGCCCGCCGCCGCCTACCCCGCCCACATGGCCCCGGATGGCCTGCTGTTCTACACCGGTACCATGTTTCCGGAGAAGTACCGCAACGGTGCGTTCATCGCCTTCCACGGCTCCTGGAACCGCGCCCCCGAGCCCCAGAAGGGCTACTACGTGGTGTTCCAGCCCTTCAAAAACGGGAAGCCGGCCGGCGAGTGGGAGGTGTTTGCCGACAACTTTGCCGGCTCGCCCGCCAAAGTGGCTGCCGGCCGCGCCGACCACAAGCCCTGCGGCCTGGCCCAGGGTCCCGACGGCTCGCTCTACGTGAGCGACGACAAGGCCGGCACCATCTACCGCATCATGTACACCAAAAAATAAGCCGTGTTCATGCAGAAGCTATTCGTCCTCTTATCCGGGCTGGCCCTGGTGGCCGGCCCGGCCCTGGCCCAGCAGAAGCCACCCCGCAAAGCCCCGGCTAAAAAAGCCGCCGCCATCTCGGCCGCCCTGCTGGCCCCGGGCAAGTCCGTCTACGCCAACTACTGCCTCACCTGCCACCAGGCCGACGGCCTGGGCGTAGATGGCATGAACCCGCCGCTGGTGAAAACCGACTACGTGCTGGGCGACAAAACCCGCCTCACCAACGTGCTGCTCAATGGCCTGAAGGGGGTGGAAATCGGCGGCGAGCAGTACCACGGCGTGATGCCCGCCCAGGAAACGCTAACCGATGCGCAGATTGCCGCCGTGCTGACTTACGTGCGCAATTCCTTCGGCAACCAGGCCAGCGCGGTGACGATGGGAGAGGTAAAGGCGGTGCGCGCCACCAACAAGAAGTAGCGCCAGGAGCGGGACCGCCCCGTGGGGCAGAACGGCACCGCTTTGCCTTACGGGGCGGCCCCGTAGGTAACAAAAAAGGCCACTACCGCACGGGAGTGGCCTTTTTACGTTGGGTGATGGGTCTGTAAGCCGGGTTTTGTCCGTGGCCGAAGCCACTGCCTCACCATTTATCTAGGCCAGTCGTTGCCGAAAGGCTCCATCAACCTACCCGCTGGCGCCGGACGAGCCGCCCGGTGCCGATGCTTCCGAAGAAGCGCCGGCCTACCAGCTTATTTGGTCTTTCAACCCCTGAGGTTTACCCAGCCGGAACGGTCACCCGCCCGCTGGTGCGCTCTTACCGCACCTTTTCACCCTTACCCTTTTTGGAATTATGAGTTATGAATTATGAGCTATGAATTAGCCGAACGACAACTCATAACTCATAATTCATAACTCAAATAAGGGCGGTTATTTTCTGTGGCACTGGCTGTCCTGGTTCGCATGATACTGGCCAGTCCTTCCCGTTAGGAAGCAGGGTGCTCTGCGTTGCCCGGACTTTCCTCGTCGTCCTTCTTGCGTCGGACGCCGCGGTGAGGCGACCCATCACTGCGGGCAAAGGTACGCGCTATTAGGTCAGATTTCTTGGTTCAGGCGCTTCGCTTGATGAATAAGCTTCGATTTTAAAGCCGCTTGCACTCAAGTTTAATTGCCAACAACCCAGTAAAGAGCAGAAAGGCCGCCTTAATACGCCACCGTGGTGAACGTGCCGGAAACTGTCTTCGTGCCGGCGGCACCGCTCGTTGTGGGGTTTAGCGGGGCATTGAAGGTGCCCGATACCCGCGAGGGGCTGGTGCCGGCCGGTGTCACGGTGTAGGCACCAACGGGATTGCCGGTGGTGGCCGCAGCCCACTCGGCCGAGCCATCGGTGTAGCGCAGGCGAGCGTCGCTCACGCCCGCAAAGTTGCCCGTCCGGGACGTGCCGCTGGTATAAGGGCTTACGTGCAGCACAACCGACTCGCCGGTGGCGGTAATCAGGGTCAGGCTCAAGTCGCCAAAGGCCAGTTCGGCCCGAACGAGGTTGACGGCAACGGCGGTGCCGTTGACGGTGAGCGTAGCCGTGCCCCCGCTTTGGGTGACGTTGGTGGGGGTGGGGGTGGTAGTGCCGCCAGCGCTGACGCTAATCAATTGGTCGGCTGGGGCCGTGAAGCCTGTGGCGGGAGTAAAGCGCAGGGTGTAGTTGCCGGCGGCCAGACTGAAGGTATAAGCCCCGCTAGCCAAAGGTGTGGTCGTGATGGGTTGGTTGCTCGCGCTAACCGCCGTGACAGTGGTGATGGCGTTTGCCGGCGTGATTTGGCCGTTTACCCTTCCGTTATTGCTTGTACTGCTGGTGACGGTAATGGGGGCAGCGGTGGTGGTGCCGCCAGCCGTGACAACCACGCCGGTCTGATTGGCCGGGGCCGTATAGCCCGTAGCAGCAGTAAAAATCAAGGTGTAGGTGCCCGCCGCGAGCCCGGTGAAGCTGTAAGCCCCCGTTGCGTTGGGGGTGGCGGTTGTGTTCTTATTGGCTGCGTCGGTTGCTGTTACCGTCGTAATTGAGGCTGCCGGAGTAATCTGGCCATTCAGGGTGCCAGTTTGCGCGGTAGGGGTAGTGGGGGTAGGAGTGGGGTCCGACTTTGAACTGCCGCACGCCGAGAACAGCAAGCTCGTGCAAGCAAATACGGCCGGGCAAAGAAGATGGAAAATGTTTTTCATGCGCGATACTTTACGTTGAATAAATTTTGAAAAAAATACGTGGAGCTATGATTGATTACACTATTTATCTGGCAAGCCGATGCGGCCTAATTGGTCACCATCTTTCCATAATCGGCGCGCTATTCCCGCGGGCTTGGTCTTTGTCGGTGCCAAGCGCCGCTTGTATGCGTTAGGCCGCCGGGTGCTCTGCGTTGCCCGGACTTTCCTCGTCGTCCTTCTTGCGTCGGACGCCGCGGTGAGGCGACCCATCACTGCGGGCAAAGTTACTAACTCTTGCGCTTAGGTTTTCTAAATCGCCTGTCAAGAATAATAATATCATGATTGGCTTTCTCAATTTCCTTCTCGACTTCAATAACCCGCTGGCAGAAAGTTATTGGTTGATTCGGTTTGGTAAAGAGAATGTATTTCTTACCGACTTCTAAGTATTTGCTAAAACAATCAAATTTGTCATAGGGAAAGCTAATAGTGTCGGCTGATGCGCCCAGCCAAATACGTTCAGGCACGATTTTATAAGTTTCAACAACTTGCTGGCCATATTTTGTACTGACAAATTTAGATGTAACTCGGACGACTCTTCCTGAAAATATGAGGGTAGATTCTTTAATAGCGTGCTTATATTCCGTGTACTTGCCATCACAGGAACACCCATAGCTACTTCCAGCTGCTCCCCCAAAAAAACCGATTAGGAGAAATGCTCTTAGAAATTGATTCATAGTTGCTAAAGTAGCTTATAACTTCCCCTCCCACACATTATCCCTGGGGTAGCTGTCGGGCACGAGGGTACTGCCCAGCGTCACCCGCTTCAGGGGCTGCTTGCCGACCACGGGCACCCCCCCGGCCGTTTCGCCCGCTGTCCAGACACTGCTGTTGCGGGGCAGCTGGTGGGTGGGGTAGTCGGCGAAGGCGAAAGCATTGCCGCCGCAAATGGAGGCTGCTCAGCGTCTGGCGGGCGAGTCCGCCAGCATGTTCCGGAATTCCAGGGCGAAGCGGTAGGCATCGCCGGGCCAGCGGGCCGAGAGGTAGTTGCGGTCGCGCACAACGAAGCCGGCCTCGGGTTTGTGGCGGGTATCGCGCTGCATGGGCAGGGGGCCGGGCTGGAAGCTGGCCGGGTTGGCCAGGGCGGCGGTTACTTCGTCTTCGACGGTAATTTCGGGGTAGGTGAGGTAGTAATCGGCAAGCCAGAGTCGGGTGAGCTGGTAGGCGGCGCGCTCCTGCGACTTCAGCAGGGCCGTGGTCTGGTAGCCGTGGATGACGGACTGGCCGGTGCCGGGGGCAATGCTGCGGGCGGCCAGCACCACGCCGTGGCAAATGGCCCCCACGGGTTTGCGGGCGGCAAAAAAGTCGACCACCAGCTGCTGCAACGCCGGCGACTCCAGGTATTCCTTCACCCCCTTATCATGGCCGCCGGGCAGCAGCAGGCCATCGAAATCGGCTTCGCGGGCCTCGGCGTAGGGGAGGGGCCGGGCGAAGGCCGGGCTGCGCGCCAGCTCGGCAAAGGCCGCCACGGCATCGGGCCGGGCGCGCAGCAGCCGTTTCCAGATGCCCAGGTCGTGGCCGTGGAGCATGCGCTGGTCGGGGGCGGCGGGCGCGCCGCTGGGGGTGGTGAATTGCACGTCGAGGCCCGCCTCGGCAAGTATTTTCCACGGAATGGCTACCTCGCTCGGGTCGAAGCCATAGGTGGGCAGGGGAATGAGGACACGCTGACTGGGCATGAGTGGAAGCAGTTAAAAAGTGGGCTAAGGCACAAAGCGGTACGTTGCGCGGCGGCTACTTCCCCTCCCACACATTATCCTGCGGGTAGCTGTCGGGTACGAGGGTGCTGCCCAGCGTCACCCGCTTCAGCGGCTGCTTGCTGATGACGGGTACCACCACGGAAGTTTCGCCCGCTTCCCAGACGCTGATACTGCGGTGGAGCTTCTGGGTGGTGTTGTCGGCGAAGGTGAGGGTGAGGTCGACGGGGACGGGCTTGCGGCCGTGGGCTTCGATGCGCAGGTCGTAGCCGGGGGTGGTTTTGGTGACGGCGGCGATGGCCAGGTCGGGGTAGCCGGCCTCGAAAAACCAGCGCTGCCAGAACCAGTTCAGGTTGCGGCCTGCACCGGCGTTCATGCTATTGAAGAAGTCGGGCGGCAGCGGGTGCTTGCCGTTCCAGTTGCGGATGTAGGTGTGCAGGGCCTTGGTGAACAGCTCGTCGCCGAGCATATCCTTTATGTAGAGGTAGCCCAGGCCGGGCTTGGGGTAGGAATTCAGGAAGAAGGGCATGCCGGCCTGCTGGGTGCTGAGCGTGACGATGGGCGCATCCTGCTCGGTGTCGGCGAACTGGGCGTAGCGGGCAATGCCGTAGTCGTCGTCGAGCTTGGGCTCGATGATGTTCGAGAGCAGCCACTCGCCGATGGTGGCCCAGCCCTCGTCCATCCAACCGTACTTGGTTTCGTTGATGCCCATGTAGAAAGGGAACATCGTGTGGAAGATTTCGTGGTCGGTGAGGGTAATGGCGTCGTCGCGGGTGTCGGTGGGGTTGTCGTTCACCATCATCGGGTACTCCATCTGGTCGAGGCCGTCGAACACGGTTTCGTGGGCGTAGGGGTAGGGCCATTTGGGAAAGGTATAGCTCATGGCCTCCACCGTTTTGCGCGCGAACTGGATGACCTCCTCGTAGTCCTTGTGCCTGGGGCTGTACACGGCATCGACGCGGGTGCGGCGCTTGGTGGCGGGGTCGACGACCAGGCTGGTGCTCTGCCAGGCATAGTGGTCGGCGGTGGCGAACACGAAGTCGGTCACGTTCTGCGCCTCGAAGCGCCAGGTGTTCTGGGCCTGGGCGGCGGTGATGCCGCGCTGCTTGGCTTCCTCCGGGGTGATGATGGATACAATGGCATCCTTTTGCTCGGCCTCGCGCAGGCGCTGGGCGTACTTGGGGGCCAGCACCTGGGCGGCGTTGGTGAGGTCGCCGGTGGCCCACACCACGAAGTCACGGGGCACGGTGATGGCGGCCTTGAAGTTGGCGAAGTCGTTGTAGAACTCCTGGTCGCCGGTGTAGGGCTGCTTGTTCCAGCCGTCGAGGTCGTCGTACACGGCAATGCGGGGGAAGAAGTAGGCCACGAAGTCGGCCCCCGGCGCTACCTCGCCGGTGCGCTGGTGCGAGCCCTTATTCAGGATGTAGTTCCAGGCCACGCGCACGGTGGCCGACTGGTGCGCCCCCAGCGGCTGGCGCACCGGCACCGGCAGGTTGGTGGCCTGAATGGGTAGCTTCTTCACGTCGAAATTCTCGCCGTTGATACTGAGGGCAGTGATGCTGACGCCGGGGCCAATGTCCTCGGGCGCGAAGCTTTTCACGCGGGGGGCACCCTGCTGGTAGATGTTGGGGTAGAGCTTAAACCAGATTTGGGCCAGCGCGTCGGGGCTGTTGTTGGTGTACTTGATATCGACGGTGCCGGCCACGCGGCGGGTGGCGGGGTCGAAGCTGACGTTGAGGTCATAGTCGGCGGTGTTTTGCCAGTAGTTGGGGCCGGGCTGGCCGCTTTCGGCGCGGGTACCCTTCGCAAACAGGGGCTGGAAGTTGCGCGGCAGGGGCAGGGGGCTTTGGGCGAAGGCGGGGGCGGCCAGCAGCAGCAGGGCCAGGGGGAGGAAACGCATGAGGCAGGAGCAGCAGAAGAAGCGGCAGCAGCGCCGCCAAAGCACAAAAGAACGGTGGGCCGGCTGAACGAACGGCCGGATAAGCTTGATGAAGCATTTCTTCCGGGCGACAAAGTTTTCGGCCGGCGGGGGGGCGGGTTTTATGGTGAAGGATATCAGCGACAAAGGCCCGTTGCCACCCCGGGGCAGGCGGCGGGCGGCGGGCGCAAAAGTCGCCATCCGAGCGGTGGGCTGAAATTTAATGGCTGACAGCAGTGCAAAGTGTTTCTAGCTTTGCCCCGAAAACCGACTTTATTCAAATCCTCAGATGCTGCACTGCCAATACTTCTCCTTTCCGCTGGCCCTGCCCCGCACGGCGGCGGCCCTATTCCTCGCGGCGGCCCTGCTGCAATTGCCGGCCGCCCGCGCCCAGAGCGTGGGCATCGGCACCCCCACCCCCGATGCCTCGGCCGCGCTCGACGTGGTGTCGACGACCAAGGGCCTGCTGGTGCCGCGCGTGACGCAGGCCACCCGCCTGGCCATGGGCGTGGCTACTGCGAGCCCCGACCCGGCCACCGGCCTGCTCGTGTACCAGACCGATGGGGCGCAGCCGGGCTTCTGGTACAACGTCGGCCCCGGTACGGCCCCGGTCTGGACGTTCATTAACCCGGTGGGGGTTGGCGACAACCTGGGCAACCACACGGCCACTGCCGACGTGCAGCTGGGCACCCACCTGCTGGTAGGCACCGGCCCCTACGCCGGCTCGGCCAAAGGCGTGGGCGTGCGCACCGACGGCGGCCTCGACCTGGGCCAGAACACATCGGGCAATAACCTCTTCGTCGGCTACCAGGCCGGGCAGGTCAGTACCGGCATTACCAACCAGTTTGTGGGCTACCAGGCAGGGCAGGCTAACACCACCGGCACGACCAATACGTTTAGCGGCTACAAGGCTGGGTACGGCAACCTGGGCGGCTCGGGCAACTGCTTCACAGGCTACAAAGCGGGCTACACCAACGGGGCAGGCGGCTACAACCTGTTCAGTGGCGCGTCGGCGGGCTATTTCAATGATTCGGGCAACTCCAACGTGTTTCTGGGGGCCAGTAGCGGCTACCAGAATATTTCCGGCAGCAGCAACGTGTTTATCGGCTTCGACGCCGGAGAGGCCAACACCACCGGCGGCTTCAACGTGTTCAGCGGCTACGTCTGCGCGCGGTCCAATACCAGCGGCACCCGAAACGTGTTCAGCGGCTACGCGAGCGGCTACAATAACACCACCGGCGGCTACAACGTGTTCAGCGGCTTTGCCAGCGGCTACAATAACACTACCGGCGGCTACAACGTGTTCATTGGCCAAAACAGCGGCTACAGCAACGACCTGGGAGCCCACAACGTGTTCACCGGCTCCTACGCCGGCAATGCCAACGTCAACGGCAACAACAACGTGTTCAGCGGCGAATACAGCGGCTACCAGAGCAGCTCGGGCAGCAATAATGCCTTTTTGGGCACCAACAGCGGCTTCCAGAATACGACCGGCTCCAACAACACCGCCCTGGGCAGCCAGAGCGATTTTTCGGCCACCAACCTTACCAACGCCACGGCCATCGGCTACCAGGCGACGGTGAATGCCAGCAACAAAATCCGCCTCGGCAACAGCGCTGTCACCGTCATCGAGGGCCAGGTGCCTTTCACCAGCCCTTCGGATTCCCGCTTCAAGTACCAGGTGCGGGCCAACGTGCCCGGCCTGCGCTTCATCACGAAGCTGCGGCCCGTTACCTACCGCTTCGATACCGGCAAGCTCGACGCCTTCACCCGCACCGGCGTGCTGCCGGCCGGCTTCACCCCCAATGCCAGCGCCCCGGTGCAAACCGGCTTCCTGGCCCAGGAGGTAGAGCAGGCCGCGAAAGCCGTGGGCTTCGATTTCGATGCCGTACACGTGCCCGCCAACGCCCGCGACCACTACGGCATTGCCTACAGCCAGCTGGTGGTGCCGCTGGTGCAGGCCGTGCAGGAGCAGCAGGCCCAGATTGAGGCCCTGCAAACCCAGAACGCCGCGCTGCAAAACCAGCTTTCCGGCGACCACGCCGCCCTGCTCAGCATGCAGCAGCAACTGGCCCGCTTGCTGGGCGAGGGAGCGCAGGCCCGCAAGTAAGCCGCCCCGCCCGGGCCTGGATGCAGGAAGTACGCGGAGCTGGTGCCGCCGGCTGGCCGTGCGAGGGGGTAACAATCAAGCAAAAATAAAATCGATTGTTACCCGGCCCGACCCCTTGCCTGGGTAACAATCGATTTTATTTTTGCTTGATTGTTACCCAACAGCCCCTGCCTTTTCCGCCAATGTCGCGTCGCGCCTATCCTTCCCGCAGCCTGTCGGCCGCCGTGCGGGTCCACTTCGGGCTGAGCCAGGCCGAGCTGGCCACCTTCCTCGGAGTGAGCCGGACCCTGGTGGCCCGCGCCGAAGCCGGCACCAAAGCCTTTGGCCCCGGTCCCGACCAGCGCCTGCAGGTACTAGCCCGTCAGCTGCCCCCGCCCGATGGCCTGGGCCCGCCCGCGCCCGCCTTCGGTCCGGCTGCTACCGAC
>JALYUI010000805.1 GCA_030853845.1 Bacteroidota bacterium
GGCACCAACAACCAAGCACCAAACTACCTTTGCCGCATGGATTATGGCCGCCTGCCCGACCTGCGCTACGTTGATTTCGGCCTCCCGCCCGACCACCCCGAAACGGCCCGGGTGCTGGCCCGCGCCCGGCCCACGCAGCCCGGCCCGGCCCGGCTGCACGTGGGCTGCCCCATCTGGACGAACAAGGAATGGCTGGGCTCCTACTTCCCGCTGGGCATCAAGGAAGCCGACTACCTGCACTACTACGCCCAGCAGTTCAACAGCATCGAACTGAACACCACGCACTACCGCATTCCCGATGCGGCCACTGTGCGCCGCTGGCGCGCGGCCGTGGGGCCGGATTCGGGCTTTAAGTTTTGCCCCAAGCTGCCGCGCAGCATCAGCCACGAGCGGGAGCTGTTTCAGGCCGACGACCTGGTGACGACTACCGCGCGGGCCTATGAGGGGTTAGGCAGCAACCTGGGCTGGGCCTTTTTGCAGCTGCCGCCGCACTTCGGCCCCGAGCACCTGCCGCGCCTCGAACGCTTCCTGGTCGACTTCCCCGCCGCCGTGCCGCTGGCCGTGGAGCTGCGCCACCCGCGCTGGTTTGCCGATGCCGCCCTGGCCGAGGCCGTGTTTGCCACCTTCGAGGCCCTGAATAAAACCCTGGTGATTGCCGACGTGGCCGGCCGCCGCGACGTGCTGCCCATGCGCCTGACTACGCCTACGGCCTTCATCCGCTTCAACGGCCACGGCCTGCACAGCACCGACTACCAGCGCGCCGATGCCTGGGCCGAGCGCCTCGCGGCCTGGGTGGCCCAGGGCGTGCACGAGGTGTACTTCTTCATTCACCAGAAAGACGTGCGCCACGCGCCCATCTTCGCCCAGTACCTGTTGGAAAAAGTGAAGATGCTGACGGGCATTGCGGTGCCGCCGCCGTTCGTCATTCCGCAGCCGGTGCAGGGGAAGTTGTTTGGGTAGTGGCATGTAGCGTAGACTCTGCGAGTCCGCGCGTGGTGGGGTATCTGCCATTGTCCATACGCGCGGACTCGCAGAGTTCACGCTACAGCAGCGGTGCCAGCACCTGCCACACGTTGTCGGCCAGAATTTTTTGGCCAGCCGCGTTGGGGTGCACGCCGTCGGGCAGGTTGAGTTCGCGGCGGCCGAGCACGCCTTGCAGCAGGAAGGGGATGAAGGGCAGGCCATTTTTGTCGGCCAGGGTGCGGAACAGGGCCTTGAACTCGGCCGCGTAGTGGGCCAGGCGGTGGCCGCCAAGCGGGCCGAGGTCGAAGGGAAACTCCAGGCCGGCCAGCACGATTTGCGCCTCCGGGTACTGCCGCCGCACGGTATCAATAATAAACTGTAGGTTCTGGGTGGTTTCGCGTACCGGGATGCCCCGGATGCCGTCGTTGGCCCCGAGGGCCAGCACGAATGCGTCGGCCGGGTGGCGGGCCAGCACGGCGGCCAGGCGCTGGCGGCCGCCGGCGCTGGTTTCGCCGCTCACGCCGTAGTTGTAGGCTTTATAAGGCAGCGACTGGGCATCGAGCCGCTGCTGGAGCAGGCTGGGGAAGCTCTGGGCGGCGGGCAGGCCGTGGCCGGCCGTGAGGCTGTCGCCGAAGAAGAGAATATTTTTCATATAGTGCCGGCACAACAGGAACGGGCGGGGTTTTGTGCCGGAAAAAGTAGCGTGGAGCCTTTAGCTCCGCGAGGCCGGGCAACGCCGGGCAACGGCTCCGCGCTACTCCACTACTTCCAGCAGGGTGCGGAATGCCACGAACTTGCCGCCGAAGTGCTTCTCCATATCGGCCCGCAGCGCCGGCGCGCAGATGGTTTGATATTCCTCCAACTGCTCCAGGCTCAGGCAGTAGTATTGGGCGGCGTAGGTGATGCCGTCGTCTTCCTCATTGAGCAGGCGTAGGAGCTGGCTCTTGATGAAAAAGCCGGTTTCCATCACCTCGGGCATGTGGGTGGCGCGCATATAGTCGAGCCACTCGTCGGCAATGCTGGGTTCGAGGCTGCTGGTAACGTTGTAGAGAATCATGGGCAATGAGTGAATGGGCGAATGGCAGAATGGGCGAATGGCTGAATGGGTGAATGAATCGACCGAATTAGCAGGGAGCGAAATCATTCAGCCATTCGCCCATTCACCCATCGGAACTCACACCCGCATGGTGTCGAACTGAAAATCGGTAATACGGGCCTGGATGGCAGCGGGGTTGAGGTTTTCGGCGGCGGCGGCCTGGGCCAGGGCGGGCAGCTCGGCATCGCCGGCCAGGCGCAGACTCAGAATCTGACTGAGGCTGAGCTGCTTTTCGAGCCCGGCGAAGCGCTGGCCGCTCATCTCAAAATAGCGCTGGCGCACTTCGAGCCGGCCAATGCGGTCCTGCAATTGCAGGGCGTAGTGCTGGCGCAGCATTACCAGCACCCCGAAGCCGATAACGGCCAGCGCGGCCACCGAAAACCAGAGGCGGGCAATCTGGTCGTCGTTGCCGGCCACTTTGGTGTAGCGCAGAATGGTGTAGCCGGCCATGAGCAGGGCCAGCGGCAGCAGCACGAAATGGTGCCACGGGTAGTACATGGGGGTGTTTTTGGTGGGCGTGGCCATAAGGCGCGGGTTGGTTGATGAGGTGAAAGCCGGCGGCCGGCGGCAGCGCCGGGCCACAAAAAAAACTCCGGCCGGAGCCGGAGTTCTGGGTAAACGACGGATGCCGCCGTGGGTTACTTCATTTCCTTGGCGCGCTTCTTTTCGGCTTTGGCGGCGTCGCGGGCGGCGCGCTCCTGCTTTTTGGCTGCGCTGGCCTGGTTGCGCTGCTCCTTGAGCTGGTCTTTCTGGGCGTGTTCCTGCTTGCGTTGCTCTTTCAGCTGCTTTTTCAGGTCGCTTTGCTGGTTGGCGTTTTGTTGGAGCTGGCTTTTGCTGTCGCGCACAGCCTGGTCGCTGTTGTTGCTTTGCTGCTTCTGGGCCTCGTACGTGGCTTTGGCATCGGCGGCGCGCTGGGCCTGCTGCTCGGGGGTGATGACCGGGGCCGTCATGGCGGGGTCGGGTACCGGGGTGGTTTGGGCCTGGGCCGAGAAGGCGGAAACGGCGAGAATAGCCAGCAGGCCGAAGAACTTTTTCATGGGGAAGGGCGGGGGTGCCCGTTGAGTGTGGGCTGTGTACGCCGTGCTTTCGCCAAGGTTTTCAGGAGGTTTTGAATGAAAACCGCCGGGGTAGCGAAAGCTCGGCCTTAGCGGCTATTCCTCCACGTAGTCCAGGTCCTTGCCGTAGCTCTCGGGTAGGGTGCTCACCGCCCAGAAGGCCACTACCAGCGAGAGGGCACCCAGCACCGCCGCGCCCGCCACAATGCCGCCCAGCGCCCCGCTCAGGTACTTAAAGGCCGGCACCAGCCCCACCACCGCGCCGCGCGCGAAGTTGGGCGCCGTGGTGGCCACCGTGGCCCGCAGGTTGGTGCCAAACTGCTCGGCCGCCACCGTCACGAACAAGGCCCAGAAGCCCACCGACACGCCCAGCACGAAGCACACCACGTAAAACGTATTCGGCGAAGCCCCTTGCACGCCAAACAAATACACGCCCACCAGTGCCGCGCAGAACACCAGGAACACCTGCAAGGCCTTGTTGCGCGAGTGCCACAGCTGGCTGAGCGCCCCACTGATGAAATCGCCAAACACCAGCCCGAAGTAGCACCAGAACACCGCCAGCCCGGCCGTGACCTCGCCCGTGAGGCCCAGCGCCTTGCCAAATTCGGGGGCCAGCGTGACGAGAATGCCCACCACGAACCACAGCGGCACCCCAATCAGCAAAATGCGCAGGTACTTACCCAGCCGCACCGGGTTGGTGAACAGGCTGACGAAGTTGCCCCGCGCCACCTCGCTGCGGGCCTGCACCTGCCGGAACATGCCCGACTCGAACACGCTCACCCGCAGCACCAGCAGCGCCAGGCCCAGCCCGCCGCCCACGAAGTAGGCGTTGCGCCAGCCCCAGGTGTGGCCCACCCAGTAGCCCAGCAGGGCCCCGCTCACGCCCACGGTGGCCACCACCATGGTGCCGTAGCCGCGCTGCTCCTTGGGCAGGCTCTCGCTCACGAGCGTGATGCCCGCGCCCAGCTCGCCCGCCAGCCCGATGCCGGCCACCAGCCGCAGCCAGGCATACTGGTCGATGCTGGTGACGAAGCCGTTGGCGATGTTGGCCAGCGAATAGAGCAGAATCGACCCGAACAGTACCGACAGCCGCCCTTTCTTATCGCCCAGAATGCCCCACAGCACCCCGCCCACCAGCATGCCGCCCATCTGCATGTTTATCAGAAACAGGCCCTGGTTGGTCACTTCCTGCGCGGCCGTCACGCCCAAATCGTGCAGGCTCTCGACGCGCACGATGCTGAAGAGAATCAGGTCGTAGATATCGACGAAATAGCCCAGCGCCGCCACGATGACGGCGGCGGTGAGAACTGACCTGACTGCGGATGTCTGAACCGCGGATTTATCGGATTGAACGGATTGGTCGGATTTTGTGGGCGATTGCATGCCGAAATGTAAAGCCAAAATTAGGCAGCTACCCGCTACCCCCGGCCCGGACGCCGAAAGACGGGCCAGGCACTGCGCTTAGCACCCACAAAATCCGACTAATCCGTTCAATCCGATAAATCCGCGGTTCAGATATCCGTGGCCACTGTTTCGCAGTGGCTGTGGCAGCCGCCGGGCAGCTCGCCATCTTCCACCTGCACGGTGCTGTGGTGGATGTGGAATTCGGTTTCGAGGCCCTTGGTGAGGGCACCCAGCCAGGCGGCATCGGCCCCGCCGGGGCGCACGAGGTGGGCCATGAGGGCGGCATCGTGGCCCGAGCTGCTCAGGCTCCAGATGTGCAGGTCGTGCACGGACTCGACCTCGGGCTGAGCCAGCAGCCAGGCGCGCACGGCCTCGGGGTCGATGCCGTCGGGCACGGCTTGCAGGCCCAGGCGCAGGCTGTCGCGCAGCAGCCCCCACGAGCTGTAGGCGACGATGCCCAGGATGACGAAGCTGATGGCCGGGTCGAGCCAGGCCCAGCCGGTGAGCAGCACCAGCCCGCCGCCGGCCACCACGCCCACGCTCACCAGCGCATCCGTCAGCATGTGTACGTAGGCCCCGCGCACGTTCACGTCGCCCTTTTGCCCGCTGCGGAACAGCAGGGCCGTGATGCCGTTGACGACGATGCCGAGGCCGGCCAGCAGCATCACCAGCTTGCCGTTCACGGGGGCGGGGTGGCGCAGGTGGTCGATGGTTTCCCAGAGAATGAAGCCCAGCGCGGCGTAGAGCAGGGCCGTGTTCAGCAGAGCCGCCTGAATGGTGGCCCCCCGGTAGCCGAAGGTGTAGCGCCGGGTAGCGGGCCGGCCGGCCAGCCAGGCCGCGCCCCAGGCCAGGGCCAGCGCCAGCACGTCGCTCAGGTTGTGGCCGGCATCGGAGAGCAGGGCCGCCGAGTTGGCCCAGAGCCCGCCGGCCGTTTCGGCAATGACGAACAGTACGTTGAGGGCAATGCCAATGGCGAAGGCGGCATTGAAACCGCCGCCGGGCGGCGGGGCGGCGTGCTGGTGGCCGGCGTGCGAGGAGTGGTCGTGGGACATAAGCGAAAGTGGTGGTGCTACGCGAATAACGTAAACGGCCGGTCTTTCGGTGCGGTAGTCTGGCCCAGTTGGGTAGGAGTGACTATGGCGGGAGAGAACGCAGGGGGCATTACATTCATAAAATATTTCATTTTCAGCCCCCGGTTCTATGTCATTCAAAGCCGTTTTACTCGTGCAGGGAGAGTCGTTTGCCGTGCGGCATTTCAATTGGGCCGTGAGCCAGCACACCGATGCCCTCGGCCGGCCCGAAGCCCACGTGCAGGGTGGCACCCTGGAAATCGAGCTTGATGCGCCGCCCAGCGACATGCTCACCCACTGGGCCACCGACGACACCACACGGCACGACGGCGTGGTGAACGTGTATGAGGCCGATAGCGCTTCGGTACGCGACCAGGTGAAGTTTTTTGATGCGTACTGCGTGCAGTTCGGCAAGCACTTTCAGGACGCGCATTCCGTCCGGGGTATGACGCTGCGGCTGACGCTATCGGCTAATAAGCTACAGTATGCCGAGATGGCGGTCGATAACCGCTGGCCAAACGTGGCCGGGTAGCCTGCCGCTATATTTGCCAATTCCTTTTCCTCCTTTCCTCTTTCTGACAATGGCTGCTATTTCTGCCGAATTGCGCGTCGCCGGCCGCGTGTACCCGCTGCTGCGTTGCGAATACAGTACCGGCCAAAGCACCGACTCCTGCGGCCGGGTGAACGCCCGGGTGCGCCACAACCCGATAGCGTTGGTGCTGGACGTGCCGCGCGACAACTTTCTGGCCGCTTGGGGGGCTGATGCCTACAAGCGCTGCGCGGTAGACATCGTGTACCACGAGGCGGCCGGCGGCCAGGCCCTCGAAACCCTGCGCATGGCCGGGGCCTATTGCGTGGGTTACGGCCAGCGTTTCGTGGAGGGCCACCTGGTCGAGGGCAGCAATGTACCCACCGAGGGCAGCTACGTCGCCTACCTGACGCTGAGCGACCCAGATGGGTTCACCTGGAAAGTGGGTGGTCCGGGGGCCTACGTGGCTCCCAGCGCCGGGGCGCACGGGCTGCCGGCGGCGGTTTCGCTCGTGGCCCCCAACCCGGCCGCCACGGCCGCCCAGGAGCTGGCCGCCAAGCAGCAGCGCTACAACAAGCGGATGGACCTGATGGGCCGCTCCCGCACCCAGCTGGCCGCCCCCGCCGGCACCCGCCTCGCCGCCGACCAGCGCCGCCGGGTGCAGGAGGCCACCGACCGCCTAGCCCGCAACAACGTGGCCGTAGAGCGCGCCCGCCTCAGCGAGCACGTGTACCACAGCGACCTGGTGCCGCCGCTGCCCGAGCCCGTGGGCTGGCACATGCTCAATGCCCAGGAACTGGCCCGCAAGGGCATCACCCCAGCCATGCTGAATAATCCGGAATCGGGATTCAAGGCCGCGTTGTACCAGTCCAGCTTCGAGCGCCCGCCCAAGCTGGTGATTGCCTACGCCGGCACAGAAAACGCGGCGGACTGGGGCACGAATTTCAAGCAGGGGGTCGGGATTGAGACCACGCAGTATAATAGCGCGATGAACTTAGCGCAAACAGTTTTGAAAACAAGTAAGCTGAGTGAAATAGATATCACGGGGCACTCGCTGGGTGGGGGGCTGGCCTCAGCCGGCGCGGCCGTTACAGGAGCCAAGGGTTACACGTTCAACGCAGCCGGGCTGCACCCGGCCACTGTTGCCCGGGCCCCTTATAACGTGACCTCCGCCAACCTAGCCAAGCTGGGGCCGCGCATCGACGCCTACCACTCCACGGCCGACCCGCTCACTAACCTGCAAAGCGGGTTGAGCGGCTCCCTGAGCGGGCTGGCCGGGCAGGCGCTGGGCTGGCCGGTGGGACCGCAGGCGCTGGGCGTGCCCCGCCCGCTGGTGCCGGCCGAAGGCTGGCAGCACGAGTGGGCCGAGCTGGTGAAGCGCAACCCGGCCACCTCGGCCACCAACATGGCCCTGGAGGGCCACGGCGTGGACCCGCAGATGGTGGACAACATCGAGGTGCAGAAGGCCCAGGACACGGCCACGCTCACCCAATTTGCCGGCTCTGCGCCATGAGTCGGCCTACGCTGCGCCCATCCCCGTCCTCATCCCGGCCCCGCTGGGGATTGTCCATATTCCTATTTCTCTGCCTGCTCACGCGCTGCCACATGCCCGACCCGACGAATCCTATCTACCGCGAAGCGCCTGAGACGTATTTCCCCGCCGGGCCCTACTTGGAACTGGCCCAGGCCGTGCGAGCCGAAGACGTAAAAACCGTGGATAAAGTCTTCGCCCAGCACCCCGGCCTGGACGCGAACCAGCCGGGCCGCAAAGGGGTGACGCTGCTCTTCTGGGCCTACGCCCACCACAGCGTGCCGCTGCTGCAAGCGCTGGTGCGCCACGGAGCGGACGTGAACCAGGTACTGCACCTGCCGCACGAGCGGGCGCAAAACGAGGGCGGCCCGTGGCTGGAGGAGACCCACCTGCTCAACATCGCCACCGAAGGCCCGCAGGATAAGCTGCTCGTGACCCTGCTCGAGTTGGGTGCCGACCCCAGCGCGAAGGACTACCGGGGCATTCCGGCGGTGCAAAACGCCATTTACATCAACAACTACGCGCGGATGAAAATCCTGCTCGACCATGGGGCCGACATTAACGGCACGGATAGCGCCGGGGCAACAGCGGCAGTGCTGCTAGCTCGCCTCAACTATTTTGAGATGGTGTACTATCTGCTCGAACGCGGGGCCGACTGGCGAGCAGTAGATGGAACAGTTGCCTTCCATGTGCAGGAAAGTGCGGTGGGCAGCGAGGAATCCATTGCCTGGCAAATCAAGGTCAAGCACTGGCTCGTGGCCCACGGGGTGCAGTTTCCCGTGCCTGTCGGCGGGGCGGAACGGTACCGGGCCATCACGGCGCGCTGGGAGCAAACGGCGGAGGGTCACGCCTGGCGGGTCAAGCTTGACGCGCTGGGCCGCCAGCCCGACGTGGTGGGCGCGCCGTGGGTGGAAGCGGAGACGGCCGAATTTACCGCGATGGAGGCGTGGATGGCGCGCGAGGGCATCCCCCACCCCCCGCTCTGATGCCACGAGTGCTGCCCGCGCGCGGACCCGGGGAAAGGAGGTGCCGCCGCCGCCGCCTCGGCTGGCTGCTTTTTCTCTGCCTGCTCACGCGCTGCCACATGCCTGACCCGACGAACCCCATCTACCGCGAAGCGCCCGAGACGTATTTCCCCGCCGGGCCTTACCTGGAACTGGCCCAGGCCGTGCGGGCCGAGGACGTGGCTGCTGTGGACAAGGTATTTGCCCAGCACCCCGGCCTGAACCCGAATCAGCCAGGCAGCAAGGGGGTGACGCTGCTTTTCTGGGCCTACGCCCACCACAGCGTGCCGCTGCTGCAAGCCCTGGTGCGCCACGGGGCGAACGTGAACCAGGCGCTGCACCTGCCCCACGAGCGGGCGCAAAACCAGGGCGGCCCGTGGCTGGAGGACACCCACCTGCTCAATATCGCCGCCCGGGGACCGCAGGACGACCTGCTCGTGGCCCTGCTCGAGTTGGGAGCGGACCCGAGCGTGAAGGATGGACAAAAGGAACCCGCCTTGCTCAATGCCATTTACGTGCGTGAATACGGACGGATGAAAATCCTGCTCGACCATGGGGCCGACATCAACGGCACCGATAGTGCCGGGGCCACCGCCGCCTCCACATTGGCCGCGCTTAACTACTTCGAGATGGTGTACTACCTGCTCGAACGCGGGGCCGACTGGCGGGCGGAGGACGGAGCCATTGCCTTCCATGTGCAGGAAAGCGAAGTCGGCAGCGAAGAGTCCATTGCCTGGCAAATCAAGGTCAAGCACTGGCTCATGGCCCACGGGGTGCGGTTTCCCGTGCCCACGGCGGGGGCCGATTATTACACGGCTATTCGCGCCAAGTGGGAGCACACGCCCGAAGGCCACGCCTGGCGGGCTAAGCTCGACGCGCTGGGCCGCCAGCCCGATGTGGTGGGCGCGTCTTGGGTAGCCGTGGAGGATGTTGAATTGGCCGCCATGCGAGCGTGGATGGAACGCGAGGGCATTGCCGAGCCGCCCCTTTAGTTTCCGCCATGCCATTTGCCCATCTTATAAGGCGCGTCAGCGCCTGTTACGCTAAGAGCATTTGGTATCTGCTGTTTTGCCTGCTCACGCGCTGCCACATGCCCGACCCGACCAATCCCATCTACCGCGAAGCGCCCGAAACGTATTTCCCCGCCGGGCCCTACCTGGAACTGGCCCAGGCCGTGCGGGCCGAAGACGTGGCTGCTATGGATAAAGTCTTCGCCCAACACCCCGGCCTGGATGCGAACCAGCCAGGCCGCAAGGGGGTGACGCTGCTCTTCTGGGCCTACGCCCACCACAGCGTGCCGCTGCTACAAGCCCTGGTGCGCCACGGGGCGAACGTGAATCAGGTGCTGCACCTGCCCCACGAGCGAGCGCAAAACGAGGGCGGCCCGTGGCTGGAGGACACCCACCTGCTCAATATCGCCATCGAAGGCCCGCAGGACGACCTGCTCGTGACCCTGCTCGAGCTCGGGGCCGACCCCAGCGCGAAGGACTACCGGGGCATTCCGGCGGTGCAAAACGCCATTTACATCAACAACTACGCGCGGATGAAAATCCTGCTCGACCACGGGGCCGACATTAACGGCACGGATAGCGCTGGCACGACGGCAGTAGCGTTGTTGGCCTCTCTCAACTACTTCGAGATGGTGTATTACCTGCTCGAACGCGGGGCCGACTGGCGGAAGTCCGATGGCGAAGTAGCGTTGTGGACCCAGCAAAACGACATTGGTAACGAGGAAACGGTTAAATGGCAAATCAAGGTCAAGCACTGGCTCGTGGCCCACGGGGTGCAGTTTCCCGTGCCTGTCGGCGGGGCGGAACGGTACCGGGCCATCACGGCGCGCTGGGAGCAAACGGCGGAGGGCCACGCCTGGCGGGTCAAGCTTGACGCGCTGGGCCGCCAGCCCGACGTGGTGGGCGCGCCGTGGGTGAAAGCGGAGACCGCCGAATTCGCCGCGATGGAGGCGTGGATGGAACGCGAGGGCATCCCCCACCCCCCGCTCTGACGACGACCCTTCGGTAGAGACTGAAGACAGACAGCAGGTATGGCAATAGCCAGTGTAGCACAGGCGGAACAGTTGTAGGGAATGGGTAACAGGGAGCGGAGGCGTAACTTTTGATGGCTCGACACCGAAGAAGTCAAACCCGGCCAACTTGCGCACTCAAGCCTACTGCCGCGTCAGCACCTCGTCAATCAGCCCATATTCCTTCGCTTCGTCGGCGCGCAGCCAGTGGTCGCGGTCCGAGTCGTCGTGGATTTGCTGGTAGGTTTTGCCGGTGCGCTCGGCGTAGATGCCGTAGAGTTCCTGGCGCAGCTTCACCACCTCGCGGGCCGTTATTTCGATGTCGGCCGACGGGCCCTGCACGCCGCCGCTGGGCTGGTGAATCATGACGCGGGCGTGGGGCAGGGCCGAGCGTTTGCCAATGGCCCCGCCGCAGAGCAGAAACGCGCCCATGCTGGCCGCCAGCCCGGTGCAGATGGTGGCCACGTCGGGCCGCACGTACTGCATGGTGTCGAACATGCCCAGCCCGGCGTACACCGAGCCGCCCGGCGAGTTGATGTAGAGCAGGATATCCTTGCGCGCATCAGCCGATTCGAGGAAGAGCAGCTGGGCATTAATAATGTTAGCGATGGGGTCGTCCACGGCCTGCCCCAGGAAGATGATGCGGTCCATGATGAGGCGCGAAAACACGTCGATTTCGCGGAAATTCTGCGGCCGTTCCTCAATCACGGAGCGCGTCATGTTGGTGATGAAAGGCCGGGCCAGGCCCTCGATACGGTGGGCGTACTGGTCGACGGCCAGGCCATTGAGGCCCTGATGATGCACGGCGAACCTGCGGAATTCAGCTTGATTCAACATCGAAAAAAAGGGGTTAGAAAAGTTAAAAAGGGCAAGGCCGAGCCAGCCGGGCCGAAAGCCACACCAGCAGAAACCCGGAAAATGAGCGAAAGCAGCGGCCGGAATTATCCCGGCCAGAGGCGACGCAGCCAGCCGCGCCAACCGCCGGGCCGGGCCTCGTATAGCTGCGCATGAATCTGGCGCAGCTCGTGGCGCAGCTGCCGGCGGCCGGCCCGACGCAGGCCGTGGTAGAGCTGCTGCTGGGCGGCGGCATCGGCGGCCAGCTCACCGTCGAGCAGCTGACGCAGCTGCCAATCGGCGGCCGGCAGGGCGGCCGGGGTGCGCAGCAATTGCTGCTCAATCAGGTGCAGGCGTTCGAGGGCGGGGCGCATGGCTTCAGGCAGCTTCGGCGGTGAATACGGCCCGGACCGACTCGCGCAGCCGCTCCAGGCACTTGAACTTCTGCACCGTGGCCGAGCGCACCGAGCGGTAGCCGTGGGCTTCGGCAATCTGCGCCAGCGGCTGCTGGAAATAGTAGAAGCTCAGCAGCATATTCCGGCACTTGGCACCCAGGCGCTCCACGTAGTCGAGCACGGCGAAGTCGGGCTCGGCAGTTGGTTCGGGCGCGGCCGGCTGGGCGGCCGGGTCGTCGGGCAGGGGTTCGTGCGGGAGGCGGGCACGGCGGCGCTGCTCGTGCCGCCACAGGTTGCGGCTGATGCTGACCAGGTAGGTGCCGGGCGCGGCCGTGAGCACGAGCGTGCCGCCCGTGGCCTGCTCGTAGAGGACAATCAGGGCATCCTGGAAAATGTCCTGCGCGTCGGCCTCGCTGCCCCCGTGGTGCTGCACCAGCCGGCGCACCGCCGGAAAAGCCTGGCGGTAGAGCCGGGTGAGGGCGCGCTCGCGGTCGGCCAGCAAGGCCTGGCGCAGGGCTTCGGCCGCCGGGGGCGGGGCGGGCAAAAGGGGGCGGGAAGTAGTCAGCGGAGCAGCCATGTACCAATTAATCCATTTCCGGCCCAACTATCACCTTGAATCCGTAAAAAAAGCGAAGTAGGGTGCGGGTACGACCCCGCACCCTACTTCGCTTTTCACTGCGCGACGGTTATAAACCGGCGCTACCGCGTCTTCACCAGGCTTACCGGAAGCTCACCGGTACCACCACTTTCACGCTCAGGTTGCGGCCGGGGTTGAACACGCCGGTGCGGCCGTTGGCCGCGTTGTAGTCGGTGTATTTCAGGCGGCTGAGGTGGCTTTGGTAGCCCACGTCGACCAGGTTGTTGGCGGCGAGGTAGAGCGAAAACAGCACCTTGCCCTGGGCATTGGCCACGTCGGAGCCCACGGCAGCATTCACCAGCGTGTAGCCCGGCGTGGCGGTTTCGGTGTTGAAGGCCGAGAACACGCGGTTCTGGGCGAACGTGTGCTCCAGGGTGAGGCGGGCGAAGGGCGTGCTCAGGCGCGAGCCGGCGCGGCGGAAGCTGGCCCGCAGGCCCGTTTGCAGCCGGTCGCCGGGCGTGAAGGGCAGGTCGCGCTGGTTGTCGGCCGGGGCGTTCAGCTGTTGGGCGCGCACCATCGCAAACGAATTTTCGAACTGTAGCCAGGGCAGGGGGCGCACGGCCAGCGTGGCCTCGCCGCCGTAGAGCACCGCCTCGCTCTGCCCATACTTGAACACCCGGTCGAGGGCCGCGTTGGTCGAGTCGGCGGTGCCGGCGCGGTTGAGCAGGCGGCGGGCAAAAATGTAGTTGTTAATGCGGTTCACGAAGCCGTCGAGGCCCAGGCTGAGCACCGGGCCGGCGTAGTTCAGGCCGCCGTCGAGCTGCAGGCTGGTTTCGGGATGCAGGCCGGCATTGCCCAGCTCGTAGCGGGTGGTGCCTTCGTGCCGGCCGTTCGAGGCCAGCTCGGCGATGTTGGGCGCGCGGAAGCCCCGGGCCAGGTTGGCCTTCAGCACCAGGGTTTCGCTCACGTTGTAGGCCAGGCCCAGGCTGCCGGCCAGGTTGCCATAGTTGTTGCGGAAGCCCGCGAATTTCTGGTCGGTGGCCGGGCCGGCGGGGGCGGGGCGGGGCTTGGCCTGGCGGTCGAGGTAGAGCGGTTCCGCGTTCATGTGGCGGCCGTCGAGGCGCAGGCCGCCGCTCAGGTCGAGGCGGCCCAGGGTTTTGCGGGTAATGGCGTAGAGGCCGCCGTCGAGCAGGCTGTACTCGGGAATCAGGAATTCCTCGCCGAAATTCTGGTTGTGCTGCTGCATGCCGCTCAGGCCCAGCGTGGTGTTCCAGCCGTGGGTTTCGGGCAGGTAGTAGCGCACGGTGTAGTCGAGGGTGCGCAGGTAGAAATACAGCGCCGACTCGCTCAGCTCGAACTCGCCGGGCTTGCCGGCCTCGCTTTCCTCGAACTCGCGGCGCTGGTTCAGCTGCCAGCCCAGGCTGGCCGTGAGGCGGCCGCCGTTGGCCAGCACGCGGCTGTGCTCCAGGCCCACGCGGTGGTGCTCCACCAGCTGGCTGGGGGCCGCCAGGTTGTTGTAGCCGCCCAGGTCGGTATCGGTGGCCACGGCCCGCACCAGCGTCGGCCCCTCGCCCGATACGCGCTTGAGGAACTGGCCGGTGACCGGGTCGCGCACGCCCTCCACAATGCCGAGCTGCTGGTTGAAGGTGCTGAAGGTGAGGCGGGTGAAGCCCCGACTGGTGTTCCAGCCGGCGTTGCCGCTCAGGTTCACCTCGCGGTAGCCCGAGTTCAGCACCTGCCCGTCGTAGCGGTTCTGGTAGTTGCCGGCCAGCTTGCCGGTGGCGCGGGCCTGCCAGTTGAAGCCGCTGGCCCGGTGCTCGCCGTAGGCCAGGCCCAGGCCCAGCAGGTTGTTGTTGCTTTGGTAGTTGAGGGTGGCCGTGCCCGCCCGCTCGCCCACCGGCAGCGGCGCGGGCGTGCGGAAGTTTACCACCCCGCCCAGGGCATCGGAGCCGTAGAGCAGGCTGCTGGGGCCTTTCACCACCTCGGCGCGGTCCACGGCGTACTCGTCGGTTTCCACGCCTTGCAGGTCGTCCCACTTCTGGCCCTCCTGGCGCGCGCCGTCGTTCAGCTGCACCACCCGGCTGCCCGTCAGCCCCCGAATCATCAGCTTGCTGATGGCCGGGCCGGCCGTAATCTGGGCCACGCCGGGCACGAAGGCCAGGGCATCGCCCAGGTTGGTAGCGGCGCGGGTGTTCAGCTCGGCGCGCTCCACCACGGTGGTGGGCAGGGGCGAGCGGCGGGCCTCCGTAGCCCCCGATACACCCGTGACGACCACCTGGCCCAACTCGGTAGCGGCCGTGCTCATGCTGACATCCACAGGTTGGTTGTCGCCGGGGCTCACCTCGCTGGTGCTGGTCCGAAAGCCCAGGCTGCGCACTTCGAGCAGAAAGCGCCCGGTGGGCAGGCCGGGCAGGCTGAAGGTGCCATCCGGCCCGGTAGCGGTCGACTGCTGCAAATCGGGCAGGCGCACCACCGCGCCCGGCACCGGCTGGCCCGCCCCATCGAGCACGCGCCCGGTGAGGGTAGCTCCTTTTTGCGCCCGGGCGGCGAATGCAGTCAGCAGGAAAACGAAGAGAATCAGTAGGCGTTGACGCATGAAGAATTTCGGCAGGAATCAGGATGAGGGAAGAAAGCCTGCTTCAACAAAAGTAGCAATGCCCTGCCGGCCGGGCCGGTAGGGCATTGTCAGTTGTCGCCAGAACCGCCGTATCAGCCTTCCCGGCTACTTAAAGCTCAGCGGCACCACCACTTTCACGCTCACATTGCGCCCCTGGTTGAACACGCCGGTGCGCCCATTGGCGGCGTTGTAGTCGGCGTATTTCAGGCGGCTCAGGTGGCTCTGGTAGCCCACGTCGAACAGGTTGTTGGCCGTGAGAAACACCGAAAACAGCGTGCGGCCGGTGGCCGAAGCCACGTCGGTGCCCACGCCCACGTTCACCAGCGTGTAGCCGGGCGTGGCCGTTTCGGTGCCGAAAGCCGAGTAGAAACGGTCCTGGGCAAAAGTGTGCTCCACCTGCGCGCGGGCATACACGTTGGTGAGGCGCTGGCCCTGGCGGCGGAAATTGCCGCGCAGCTCCGACTGCAGCCGGTCGCCGGGAATAAAGGGCAGGAAGCGCTGGTCGGCCGGCACGCCCAACTGGGTGGCGCGCACCATCGAGAACGAGTTTTCGAAGTGCAGCCAGTCGAGCGGGTGGGGGTGGAAGTCGAGGCTGACCTCGCCGCCCGCCAGCCGGGCCTGGCCCTGCTCGTACTTGTAGGCCCGCGTATCGGCCCGCAGCGAGTCGGCCCCGCCGGCCGTCAGCAGCCGCCGGGCGTAGATGTAGTTGCTAATGGTGTTCTCGAACGCGTCCACGCTCAGGCGCACGTGGTCGGTCACGTAGCTCACGCCGGCATCCACCTGCAGGCTGGTTTCGGGCCGCAGGTTTTCGTTGCCGATTTCGTAGCGGATGGTGCCCTCGTGCTTGCCGTTCGAGCCCAGCTCGGCAATGTTGGGGGCGCGGAAGCCGCGCGAGAGGTTGCTCTTCACCGTTAGCTTCTCATTCACGTTGTAGGCCGCGCCCAGGCTGCCGCTGTAGTTCTGGAAAGTGGTGGCGAAGCCCGGAAATTTGTTTTCGGCCCCGGCCGCCGTGGGGCTGGTGGGGTGGTCCTGGCCATCGAGCCACAGGCCGTCGGCCGTAATTTGGCGCAGGTCATAGCGCAGCCCGCCGCTGATATCGAGCGCGCCCAGGGTTTTCTTGCCCACCGCAAACACGCCGCCCTCGCTCACCCGGTAGGCCGGAATCAGGAATTCCTGGCCCAGGTTGCGGTTTTGCTGGTGCAGGCCGCTGGTGCCCACGGTCAGGTTCCAGCCGTTTTGTTCGGGCAAGAAGTAGCGCAGCGAGTAGTCCACGGTGCGCAGCTGGAAGTAGAGCGAGGTTTCGGCCGGGTCGAGCACGTTGCCAAACTCGCGGCGCAGGTTCTGCTGGTAGCTCACCTGTAGGCCCAGCCGCCCGCCATTCGAGCCCAGAATAAAGCTGTTGTCGGTGCCCAGGCGCAGGTGGTTCACCTGCTGCCGGGGCACGGCCAGGCCGTAGCCGCGCAGGTCGGCATCGGCCACGGGTACGCTGCGGGTGCTGTCGCCGCTGGGCACGTCCTTCAGAAACTGCCCGGTGCGTGGGTCGCGGCTGCCTTCGGTCAGTCCCAGCTGCTGGTTGAACGTGCTGAAGGTGAGGTGGGAGTAGCCCCAACTCTTGTTCAGGCCCACGTAGCCGTTGGCATCCCACTCATTAAAGCCCGAGTTGTACACCCGGCCATCGTAGCGGTTCTGGTAGTCGCCGGCCACCTTGCGGGTGCCGCGTGCCAGCCAGTTCAGCCCGTTCAGATTGCCCGCATTCTCGAAGGAATAGGCCTGCTGGTGGTTATTGGTCTGGTAGTTGGCCGTGGCTGAGCCCTTGATGCGGCCCTCGGCAATGGGGTCGGGGGCCACGAAGTTGATAACCCCGGCCATGGCATCCGAGCCGTACAGCAGCGAGCCCGGTCCCTTGATAATCTCGGCGCGGTCCACGCTGAACTCGTCAATCTCGATGCCGTGCTCGTCGCCCCATTGCTGGCCTTCCTGCCGCGCCCCGTTGTTCAGGGTGATGACGCGGTTATAGCCCAGCCCGCGCACCACCGGCTTGCTGATGGCCGCCCCGGTCGTAATCTGGGCCACGCCCGGCGTGTGGGCAATGGCATCCACCAGGTTCGAGGCCGACGTCTGATTCAGACGGGTGTGGTCGACCACCGAAGTGGGAATGGGCGAGCGCCGCTGCTGCGTAGCCTGCGACACGCCCGTAACTACCACCTGCCCGATTTCGGTAGCTGCCACCTTCAGCCGGAACTCCAGCGGCAGCCCGCTGCCCGTGTCCACGGTCTGCGTCACGGTGTTGTAGCCCAGCGAGCGCACCTGCACCGTAAATCGCCCGCGCGGCAAGCTGCTGAAGCTGAACGAGCCATCTGGCCCGGTGGCCGTACCCTGCTTCAGGTCGTCGAACAGCACCGTGGAGCCCGGCAGGGCCTCGCCGGTGGCCGCGTCGCTCACGCGGCCGGTCAGCGGCGGCGTGGCTACCCGCCCACGCGGGGCCGGAGAGGCCTTCTGGGACGCAACAGCGGCGGGCGCGGCAGCTAAGGCCACGCAAATAACAGAACGGAAAAAAGTTGAAAACATGCGAGTATATCAAAAACAGCCCGGCCCGCGAGCCAGCCCAAATAGGCCCGGCCGCGGGGAAGGCGGAGTATTACCAAAAAGAGAAAAGGAATGCGCCGAGAGTTAGGCGCGGGCCGGCGGGCCCCGCAGGGAACGCGCAAACAGTGCCTCGCCAGCTGCCGGCCGCACGGGCGGCAATGCCGGAGCCACCACGTAGCGCAGCGCCACGCGGGGGCAAGGCATGGGCACGGACACCGCGCCCTGGTAAGCCACATCGTAGAACTGCTCG
>JALYUI010000055.1 GCA_030853845.1 Bacteroidota bacterium
GGCATTTTCCTGAGCGACGGGGCTACCAACGTGATGCCCATTGGCCCGCACCGGGGTGATAACCTGAGCTTTGCGCAGCTGCGCGAAAACCAGGAGGCTGTGCACAACGGCTGGCGCCAGGCCTACCACCACACCACGCATTCGCTGATAAACGGCCTCTACCAGGGCTGGGACCTCAACCCTGCGCAGCTGCCCATGCGCTATGCGGCCACTTACAACTTCTTCCTCAGCAGCTACGAAGGGGCCGTGCACCGCCTCAAAACCTTCGTGGAGCGGGCCGCCATTTCTACCCTCACGGGCGATATTTTCGACGATGCTGCCACCGGCCAGGGCCTACTCAATTTCTTCCTCAAAGCCCTAAACTGCGGCGCCATCTCAGCGGAGGAAATCGTGCCCACCGGCCTCACCATCGAGGAAATCGAAACCCGCTCGTTCTACCGTATTCTTGAAGGCCGCCGCAAGGTTTAGAACCGGACGTACAGAATAGGCAGTAAGAACTGTACATAATTCGGGTATTTATTGTCCTAAGCCTCTCCTGGCAGCCCTTGCTTACCCTTGTGGGTAGCGGCTGGCGGGAGAGGCTTTATTGTTGAAAATCAATAATTTGTTGATTGTAAAGATTAGTAAGTTCACGAAATGTTCATTCATAATGAACACATTATGAAGTGGTTAATTATCAACACTTAAACTAATAGCGCGTAAGAAAAGGAGTTGACAAGCATTTTTTTCCCACCCTAGCCCTTTTTCCCATGACTTTCGCTACTGAATTCGTCCCGACCGCCGGGGAAGTCGGCATGTTGCCGATGCTGACGTATTTCTTCATGACGTTTGCGGCGTATTGCTTTTTGGGCAACGTGTTCTTCAGCATCCTCACCAACCAGAGCGTGGCCCCCGAGCACCGCATTTCGCGGGCCTACGGCGGCGTTATTGCCATTGTGGCGGGCGTGTCGTACCTGCTCATCACGCGGTTTTACCACGGTATGCTGCAAGACCTCAGCCACTTGGACTCGCCCGAGGCGCGGGCGGCGCTCATCCGGCACAGCTACCAGGCCATTGGGCAATACCGCTACATGGACTGGGCCGTGACGACCCCCCTGTTGCTGCTGAAGGCCGCTTCCATGCTGCGCATCCGCTACAGCGAGGCCGCAACGGCCATTACGGTGATGCTGCTGGCCGACTTTCTCATGGTTGTGACCGGCTACATTGGTGAGCAGCAGCTAACGGCGGCGGGCGAAATCATCACCAGCGGCAAGCTGCTGTAGGGCACCATCTCGACGGTGGGCTACGTGGTGGCCATTGTGGCGCTGTACGGGCTGTACAAGAAGTTTGCGGAGCGCGGCAATGCTACTGAGCGCTGGGGCTTCAAGTTCATCGGCATCACCACCGTTACGACCTGGGGCGTGTATCCGCTGGGCTATATGCTGACCATGACGAGCATCGACCTCAATTACATCCACATCGCGTTCAGTGTCTTCGATGTGTTCAACAAAGTGGGCATCTCGGTGGTGGCTTACCTGGTGGGCAAGCGCCTGCTCGACGAACGCCTGGATGAGAAAAAGGTGCTTGACGGCTACGCTACGGCCTAGCTTGGTTCCGGGCCGGCCCCGGCGCCACCCCTACGCGGTGGTGCTGGCGGCTGGTCCGTGATTGGGGACCCTACTGGATGATATTCTTCAGCGCTTCTAAATTTTTTTCGGCCGAGTACTTCTCCTATCGGGACGTTTTTCACCAGCAAATGCCAGGTCAGCTAGCCGCCAACCCTTTGCCAACCACTTCTGCCGCAAACGCCGGGTAGAGTCCGCCGAGCACCCGCTCGGGTGTCGTGGGGGCCACCAGTGGCAGGGCCCCGGCGGGGCGGAAGGCGCGCACTGCGGCGCGCAGGGCAAAGTAGGCCCCAATGCCATACATCAGCGGTGGTTCGCCCACGGCCTTGGCGCGCAGGATGGCGTTGGGGTGGCCGGGCGTGTCGAGGAAGTGCACGTCGAGCACGGCGGGCGCCGAATATAGGTCGGGTATCTTGTAGCTGTTCAGCGAGTTGCTGAGCAGGCGGCCTTCGTCGTTGTAGCTCACTTCTTCCAGCGTCATCCAGCCGATGCCCTGCACGGCACC
>JALYUI010000429.1 GCA_030853845.1 Bacteroidota bacterium
AGCTCGCTGGCCGTGGCCAGGGCCGGGTAGGCATTGGCTGCTACCAGCACGGCCAGCGTGCGCGGCGCAATACCCGCCAGCCCGCCCACGCGCAGCGCGTACAGGCCGGGCTCCTCAAAGCGCAGCGCCTCACCGGGGCCGGCGGCGGCCGAGTCGAGCACGGGCAGCACGCGCGGGCCGGCGGGCAGAGCGGCCGGGTTGCTCATGGGCGGCAGGGCGGGCGTGAGCACAATGCCGTAGCGTTTCCAGCGCAGCGGCTGCATCAGGCCGTAGCTGTCGACGCCGAAAGTTTCGCCGGCCCGCACGTAGCGCCGCTGCAAGGGTTGCCCGGCCGAGTCGGTGAGCACGAAGGGGCGGGCCAGGATGGCCTCGGTCAGGCGCAGCCAGGCGGTGGTGCCAGGGGCCTGGTAGTCGTCCTTGCTGTCGGCGGGCGCAGTGGTGACTTGCAGAGCCGCCCCGGCGGGCAGTTGAGCCACCGCCAGGCAAAAGCTGAGCTGCACGCCGCCCCCGGGCGTGGGGCGCGGGTGCTGGCGACGGCGCGCAATGCTGTCCTGCCACAGCGGGGCTTTGGCTTCGAAGTTGGGCCACACCACTACCCGCAGCGGATGGCCCGTGCCCAGGCGGACGGGCGCGGGCAGGCGCAGATATAGCCGCAGGCTGTCGCCCTCACGGCGGGTGTCCACTTCCAGCTGCGGGCCGTCGCGGTAGAGGCCAGCAAAATCGGGGCGCGGGGCCTGTGGGGCGTGGGCCGGCCGGGCGGCAACGGCCAGTAGCACCAGGCTGCCCAGAAAGCTGAAAGTGCGGAAGCGTCTCATGTCCGGTAGGTTTCGGGGTGGTCCAGCCAACCGGCCAGACGGCGGGCGGCTTCTTCGGCAAATTTGCTACTACTTACGGCTTCTTCACTGCAACTGCCATGTCTTTCCGTCTTGACCGCACCGCTTTCCACATGGGTACGCACGCCGAAACCGAGGCGTACCATCGCGAAAACCAGCCCGAAACCTTGGCCGAGCGCCTGCGGGCCGCGATGTACCTGAACAGCGTGGCTTACAATTTCGACCTCAACAACCCGCCCCGGCTCGACCGAACGGCTTTTTCGTGCCGCCTGCATGCGCACCGCCGCGATGAGTAATATTTTCAACGAAGACTTTCGCGATTTCCTGGCGGCGCTCCAGTTGCACGCCGTGCGCTACGTGCTGGTTGGCGGCTATTCGGTGATTCTGCACGGCTACAGCCGCACGACCGGCGACCTGGATATCTGGGTGGAGAAAACGGCCGAGAACTATTCCCGGCTGGTGCAGGCGTTCCACTCCTTTGGGATGCCGGTGTTCGGCAGGTCGGCCGCGAATTTTCTTGATGTTACGCGCTTTGATGTCTTTACCTTCGGCCGCCCGCCGGTGGCCATCGATATCATGACGAGTTTGAAAGGGCTGGACTTTGCCGCCGCCTACGCCCTGGCCAGCGACCGGCAGGTAGAGGGTCTGACGGTGCGGTTGATTCACTATCCCCATCTACGCCAGGCCAAAGCGGCGGCTGGCCGGCCGCGCGACCAAAACGACCTGGACAATTTACCCAGTCCCGCCTAATCGGCACAGCGGAAAAATTGGTATACTCATCGCGAAGCGAAATGCGAAAATCGACTGGTGGGGGTAGAATTCGCCACCCTTCGCATTGAATGCTGATTGAACGGCGCGAACGCCGATACGCGAAGAGTCGCGTCTCCACACCGTTCTCGCAAATCACTTCGCATCGAATAAAATATGTTCCTGAAAATCTATTGCGTCAGCAGCTCCGGTTTTGGAGGCCACATGCTTCTCGCTGGCCTTAGCAGCTCCTCCCAGGGGAATAACGATGATGCCCCGTGAGCGGCCGGACCGGCAACCCACGGGGCATCTTCTCCAAACAGCCTAACCGGTCGCTTACACCTTGTACAGCAGCTCGTAGTATTCGCGGGCCATGCGGCCGCTCTCGAAGGCCGGCTCCACGTCCTTCATGGCGGTTTTCACCACTTTCAGGAAGTTTTTTGGCTGGTCGTAATACAGCGGCAGCACGGTGTTTTCGAGCACGTCGAGCAGGGCGGTAGCTTCCAGGTCGTCTTTCACCCCATCGGGCAGGGTCACGTCGGCAATCGGGATGAGGAAACCATTTTCGCCGTCGCGGCAGAACTCCGGAATCCAGCCGTCGGCAATGCTCAGGTTCACGCTGGCATTCATGGCGGCCGTCATGCCGCTGGTGCCGCTGGCCTCGCGGGGGAAGCGCGGTGTATTCAGCCAGATGTCGGAGCCCTTCTTGAGGGCGGCCGACAGGCCCAGCTCGTAGCCGGTGAGGACGGCGCAGTTTTTCAGATGGGCCGTGCGCCTGATGATGTCGTTGAACAGCGCCACCGCGCCGAAATCCTTGGGGTAAGGCTTGCCCGCCCAAATAACCTGAATCGGGTGCTGGGCGTTGGCGGCCAGCGCCACAAACCGCTCGAAGTGGCGCAGAATGAGGTCAGCGCGCTTGTAGGCGGCAAAGCGGCGGGCCCACACAATGGTGATAACGCTGGGGTCGAACAAGTTGCCGGTCTGGTCGGCCACAATCCTGAACAGGTCCTTTTTCAGCTCCTGCTTGCGGGCCAGCAGGGCGTTGTCGTCCTTGCTTTTGAGGGCG
>JALYUI010000100.1 GCA_030853845.1 Bacteroidota bacterium
TGACTCCACTGCCCGCTTGCTAGCGCGAGGCATATACCCGCATGGCGTGGTGGCTCTGGCCCAGCTGCTGGGCCAGCAGGCTGGTGGGGGCGGGCTGGTTGGCCGGGGCAGCGAGCACCTGTTGCAGGGCCAGGTCAAGCTGGGTTTTGGTGCGGCGGCACAGGGCGCTGGGGCGGGCCAGGTCGAGGCAGAGGTTGGGCAGTTGCTCTTCGTAGATGAGCTGGTCCTGGGCGTTGTAGAAGCGCACGGTGGTGTAGTCGCGGGTGGTGAGGTTGGTTTCGATGTTCCAGTAGCCGGGCCGGGCGGCGGGCGGCGTCTGGGCCTGGACCTGGGTCGAAGCGAAGACAAACAGCAGCTGACTGAGGCGGAAAATGAGAGAGGTTTTCATGATTTCGAAAAAAAGAGGTTGAGAAAAGCGGGATGAATTGACCGCGCCGGCGGAAGCGCCGGCCGGCCGGATTGAGGCAGCCAAGGCGCAGCAGCTACTGCCCCACGTAGCGGGTTTGCACCAGCGTGCCCTGGCCGGACACGCTGAGCCACTGCCCGTTGAGTTTCTGGAAAACCATAGTGCGCCGCACGTAGAGGAAGGACTCGCCGGCCGGCGTGCGGATTTTGATGCGCTTGGTACCGGTCAGCGAGGCCAGGTCGCCGGCGTAGGTGAAAATATCGAACTGCGGGGCCATGTTCTCCACCGTCACCCAAGGGCCGTGGATGAGGGTCTGGATTTCGGCGGCCTTGTTGTTGAGGTCGCCGTAGGGCGTGCAGTTGTAGTAGGATTCGGCGAAATTCCGGGCGAAAAATGCCGAGTCGTGGCCGGCCATGGCCAGGTTGTGCTGGGCGTCGCGGTTGTAGAAATAGGCTTTGGCATCGGCAGCCGAGGCAAACTCGGGGGCGGCCTGGGGGGCCGCGTCGGCTTTTTTCTGGCAGGCCCCGCAGAAGGGCAGCAGGCACAGGAGGTAGGCGAGGTTTTTCATGGGATTTGGCGGGGGTACAGGCGTGAATGAGGCGGGCCGCGGCTGGGCAACTGGCCGTCGACTGGTTCAAAGGTGTAGTTTCCGGAAAGCCTTTGCTGGCCTATTCGCCCGGCGACGGCGGGCTACCGCAACACGGCGCGGATACGTCGACCAACCACCGGTTTGGTCGTTGGTCGACGGTGGGCTGTCGTTGGTCTACAAACTCGATTTTCAATCGTTTACCCTCGCCTAAATCGATATATTTACCCACCCTTCGGCATGAAGAACCCCGCACGAGATGGCACCCACGAACCCGCACTGGCTGGCCCGGACCTTACAGGCAATTGACGAGCGGCGCGGGCTGCGGCACGGCCTGTTCTGGCTGGTGCGCACGGTCGTGCTGGTGGTGCTGGTTACCTTCATTGTGCACGTAGCCGTGAACTGGCAGCTGGGGCTGCGCGACATGCTGCTGCTGCTGGTGCCGCATGCGCTGGCCACCTATGCCCTGCTCTATGGCGTGCTGCCAGCCTTATGGGCGGGGCAGCGGGCGCGGTTCGGGCTGCTGCTGGCGGGCTGGTACGGACTGAGCATCGTATTCCACCACGGTTTTCGCTACCTGGTGCTGGTGCCGCTGTACGTGGGCATCAAAACGCCCGTGCCCGACGCGCACAACGCCCTCGCGCCGGGGCCTTTCATGCTGCTGATTATAACGGCCGGGGTGGCGGCCTGCCTGCGCACCTACCGGCAATGGCGGCAGAAGGACTTCGACAACACCCGGCTGGCGCAGGAAAACGCCAGCGCCGAGCTCCAGCTGCTGCGCGCCCAGATTCACCCGCACTTCCTCTTCAACACCCTCAACAACCTCTACGCCCTCACGCTACGCCAGGCCGACGAAGCCCCGGAAGTGGTAACGCGCCTCAGCGAGCTGCTGCAGTTTGTGGTGGAGCAGGGCAACGCGCCGCTGGTGCTGTTGCGCGACGAAGTGGCCCTGCTGCGCAATTTCCTGGCCCTGGAGCAGCTGCGCTACGGCGCGCGCCTCACGGCCACCTTCGAAGCCGATGGCCTGCCGCCCACCGCCCGCCTGGCCCCGCTGCTGCTGCTGCCCCTGCTCGAAAACGCCTTCAAGCACGGCTCGGCCGAGCAGCTGGGGCAGGCAACCATCGGGCTGACAATGGCCGTGCGCCGGGACTGGCTGGAATGCGTCATCACCAATACGAAAAACGACGAGCCCGCCCCGGCGACGGCCGCCGCCGGCATCGGGCTGCGCAACGTGCGCCAGCGGCTGGAGCTGCTTTACCCGCAGCGGCACCGCTTCGCGGTCGAGGCCCGCCCCGACACGTTCATCGTGCGGCTGGCTATTCAGCTGCCCACCGAAACCGGGGCGCTGCCCGGGCCGGCGGCGACGGCGACGGCAGAAATAACTGACTTCCATTCGGCTGGCCCGCCGGCTCTTTCGCTCACCTCATGAAGCGCCGCGCACTACCTCGGGTAGCGCGGCACGCGCTCTACTGGCTGGCCATTTCGGGCCTCCTAATGCTCATTCAGCTGCCCAACCCGGCTTTTGTGGGGCTGCGGCTGTACTGGCAGATGTATCTGGCCAGCACCTTGCCGCTGCTGCTGCTGGCTACCTACCCGCTGCTGTACGGGATACTGCCGCAGCTGCTGGTGCACCGGCGGCCGCAGCGGTTTCTGGGGCTGCTGGCGGGCTGGCTGGTGGGCAGCGCCCTGCTCTCGAACCTGCTCTGGCTGAGCTACGGGGCCATTCTGGTGCCCCGCTGGTTCGGCGGCCAGGCTTTCCTGACCTTGAGCTGGGCTACGATGGTAGAAGACCTGAACTTTGGCTTCTTTGCCCTGCTGGTAGTGGCCGGCGCGGCCAGTGCCGGGCGGGTTGTCGACGACTGGTACCAGCAGCGGCAGCGCAACGAGCAGCTGCGGCAGCAGCAGCTGCACACCGAATTGCTGCTGCTCAAAAGCCAGCTCCAGCCCGTTTTCCTGTTCGAAACGCTGGATACCCTGCACCAGCTCACGCACCGCAAAGCGCCCGAGTCGCCGGCGGCCGTGCTGCACCTGGCGGCCCTGCTGCGCTACCTGCTCTACGACAGCGCCACCGCCGCCACCGGCCCGCTCACCGAAGAAATTGCCATGCTGCAACACTA
>JALYUI010000152.1 GCA_030853845.1 Bacteroidota bacterium
GGGCAAGATGCTTCGCTGCGCTCTGCATGACGTTCTTTTTGCCTACCCTCCTACCCTAATGACCTACTGGAGCTTCTCCTCCACTTTCCCGATGCTGGGGATATCGTGGTAGTGGTATTTGCCTTTCACCACGCCGTCCTTCAGCAGCACGAAGCCGGGGTTGGAGCGAATCATCGACTTGAGCACGGTGGCATCGGCGTAATAGAAGGGCACGGCCAGGTTGGCGCTGTGCCGAAACACGTCGAACTCGGCCGGGCTGCTGCTCGTGATGATGAGCGGGGTAATGTTAAGGTGCGAGGTTTTGGCGTCGTCGAGCAGCTTATTAATCTGGTCGTAGCGGTCGCGGTCGGCCTTTTCCACGTCCTGCACCACGAGCACCAGCTTGTAGCCGCGCAGCAGCTCGGGGGTGTAGTCGCCCTCATCGTTCCACACCTTAAAATCGGTGATTTTGGGGCCGTCGTCGGGGTTAAGGGCCGTCATGCTCTTATAGGTCCAGGTCGAGTCGGGGTAGGTGGTGAAGGTTTCGGTTTTGCCGTTTTTCTCCATCTCGTACTCGTAGCGCAGCGGGGCGCGGGCCTTCATCAGCTTGCCGATGTCGTTGCCCACCTTGTAGGGCAGGAAATCGAAGTAGGGCATATGGCCCAGCGCCCGCACCCCGATGCCGATGGCAATGGCCGAAACAAAGGTCATCGTCATGATACCCAACATGCCCTGCACGAAGGAGTGGCGCAGAAACCGCTGGTGCGTGAAAATCACCGCCCACAAAATCAGCAGGAAAACATCCTTGATAAACGACGTCCAGGGCGTGAGCTTAATGAAGTCGCCAAAGCAGCCGCAGTCCGTCACCTTATTAAAGGCGGCCGAATAGAAGGTGAGAAAAGCAAAGAACACCAGCATGGCAAACAGCGCCCACAGCGTGATGCGCAGGTGCCAGCGCAGCAGCAGCGCCGCCCCCAGAATCACCTCACCCGAGCTCAGCAGGATGGACAGCGTACGGGCACTACCCTTGAACCACAGGAAGAAACCCGCCAGGCTGGGCACCGAGGCGGCAAACACCTCGAAGTATTCTTCGAGCTTGTAGGCCGTGCCCACCGGGTCGTTCAGCTTGATGAGGCCCGAGAAGATGAACAAGGCCCCGAGCAGAAACCAGCACACGCGGGTGAGAGTGCGCAAGGGATGTGGGGCAGGAGCGGCGGCGAGAGCGGAGTTGGGTACGGACATAAGGCAAAGGTAAGTCGGGCGCAAAACGCGCGCAGCCGGCGCATGGTTGGGGCGGCAGTGCAATAGTTGAACGACAAAAGAACGTCATGCAGAGTGCAGCGAAGCATCTCTACTGCGCGACTAATCAATTTTAGTATTGCGGTAGAGATGCTTCGCTGCGCTCTGCATGACTTTTTTGGTCATCAGGACCAACTGCCCTACCCCTCGCCCCGCAGAATCAGGGCAAACACCGCGTAATTAAGCATGTCGCGGTAGCTGCCTTCCACACTCTCGCTCACCAGGGCCGCGCCACCGATGTCTTCGAGCTGCTTCACGCGGTGCAGCTTCATCAGAATCAGGTCGGTGATGCTAGCCACGCGCATCTGGCGCCAGGCTTCGCCGTAGTCGTGGTTTTTGGCCAGCAGCAGGCGGCGGTTTTCGGCGGCTTCGGCGTCGTAGGCTTCGGCCACGGCCTCCGGGGTCATATCAACGGAGGTGCCGGCGGGCAGGTGCAGCTGCATCAGGGCAATGAGGCAGTAGTTGACGATGGCCACGAACTCCTCGTTCACGTCGTCGGCCACGAGCTGCACGCCGGTTTCCTGAATGGTACGGATGCGGTTGGCCTTGATAAAAAGCTGGTCGGTGACCGAGGGCAGGCGCAGAATGCGCCAGGCCGTGCCGTAGTCGTGGGTTTTAGCCAGAAATAGGGTGCGGCAGCGGGCCAGCAGCAGGTCGTAGTGCTCGGGAGTGTTCAAGTTTAGAGTATGAGGGTATGGGGGTAAGAGGGTAGGAGGGCGGCTTGGACATTGCTTGCCGCAAGTTCGGTCCATTCGCCGGATATTGGAGCGCCTGGCACACCCGACACCGCCACATAGCGGCTCATTCATTCTTCAAGCGATGACTTCCCACCCTCCTACCCTCCCACCCTCCTACCCTCCTACCCTCCTCTCCCCCCACGGCCGTCTGCTCGACCTGCGCCGGCCGCAGGTGATGGGCATCCTCAACCTCACGCCCGACTCGTTCTTCGCCGGCAGCCGGATAGCTTCCGAAAAAGACCTGCTCGCCCGCGCCGAGGCCATGCTCGAAGCTGGCGCGGCCGTGCTCGACCTGGGCGCGTACAGCACCCGCCCCGGCGCGGCCGACATTCCGGCCAATGAGGAAACCCGCCGCCTGCTGCCGGCCCTGGAGGCCCTGCGCCGCGAATTCCCAGCTGCTTTCCTTTCGGCCGATACCTTCCGGGCGGCCGTGGCCGAGGCCGCCGTGCACGCTGGAGCCGACCTGGTGAACGACGTGGGTGGCGGTACCCTCGACGCGGAAATGTTTGCTGCCGTGGGCCGCCTGCGCGTACCCTACGTGCTGATGCACCTGCGCGGCACGCCTCAGACCATGAGCCAGCTCACCGACTACGCCGACGACCTGGTGCTGGAGCTGCTGCGCTATTTCCGCGACCGGGTGGTGGCCCTGCGCGCGGCTGGCGTGGTCGATATCCTACTCGACCCCGGCTTCGGCTTTGCTAAAACCCCGGCCCAGAGCCATGAGCTGCTGCGCCGCCTGCCCGAGCTGCGCGCCCTGGGGCTGCCGCTGCTGGCCGGCCTCTCGCGCAAGCGCCTGGTGTACGGCCCGCTGGGCCTGGGGCCGGAAGCAGCGCTCAACGGCACCACGGCCCTGCATGTGCTGGCCTTGCAGGGCGGCGCACGCCTGCTGCGCGCTCACGACGTGGCCGAAGCCCGCCAGACTATCGATTTATTTACCCAAACCTTTCCGGTAGCCGAATAAAGGCCGTAATTTGAAGGGCCGTTGAGCTGCCCGTCTGTCAGCCTGAAAATTCTGCGCATGAAGCGGCGACGTAGTGAAGTGAAGGCCCCGCTCCCCTTCGCGCCGATGAAGGCTGCTGCAACTCGTTCTGCGGTTATCCGGTCCTTCGTTGCACGCCGGATGCCCCGTGTAGCTCGCCTTTTCCTTACCCCGTCTTCCCCCACTTATGCCCGGCCCTTTTCCCATCAATTTCCTGCGCTTCGGCTGGATTGACGCGGCCGACGTGTTGCTGGTGACGGTGCTGCTGTATCAGCTCTACAAGCTGCTGCGCGGCTCGGTGGCGCTGAACGTGGCGCTGGGCCTGGTGTCGTTCTACCTGCTCTACCTGGTGGTGAAGGCCATTGGCATGGAGCTGCTGAGCAAGATTCTGGGGCAGTTTATGAGCGTGGGCGTGCTGGCCAGCATCATTCTGTTTCAGCAGGAAATCCGGCGCTTTCTGCTGAACGTGGGCAAGGCCACCGCCCTGGAGCGCATGCGCGGCTGGACCTGGGGCCGCCCCGTGGAGGCCGCCCCACTGGCCGTCAGCCCCTTCGTGGAAGCGGCCAAAAGCCTCTCCAATAAGCTCACCGGCGCACTCATCTGCTTCAGTCAAGCCTCCGATTTGTCGGCATTTGCCGAGTCGGGCGACCGGCTCGATGCCGAAATCAGCAAGCGCTTGCTGCTGGCCATCTTCAACAAAACCTCGCCCCTGCACGATGGGGCCGTGATTGTGGCCAACGGCCGCCTGCTGGCCGCCCGCTGCATTCTGCCGGTGAGCGAAAACCCCGACGTGCCCGCCTCGCTGGGCCTGCGCCACCGCGCCGCCATTGGCCTAAGCGAAATAACCGATGCCGTGGTGCTGGTGGTGAGCGAGGAAACCGGGGCTATGAGCCTGGTGCACCACGGCGAAGTATATCGCAATCTGACCACCGCCGAGCTGCGCACCCGCCTCAACGAATGGCTGCTAACCAGCACTGCCCAGTCCAATTCGGCCGTGGTCGATAGCACAGCGCTTTCGGCTTAAAGCCGGCGACAGGCAACCGCTAATCAAGCGAAGCAAAAAGCCCCGCCGGAAAATCCGGACGGGGCTTTTATTGTTTTGCCAACGGGTAAATTGGCGAATCCTCACGGGCAGGCTGGAGGTAGTGGAAAGGAAAGTGAAAAGGATGTGGAAAGGAAGGCGCAGAAAAAAGGTGGTGTGAAAAGGAAATGCGGAAAGGAAGGAGGCAGCAGCAGAAAGAGCAGCGGGCAGTGGAAACTGGAAAGTGTGGAAAAGGGAAAAAAGAGCTGGCGAAGGCCGCCGGGCCTAGCGATGCCGGGCGTTGAAGCCCAGCAGCAGGCTGATGCGTGCCCCGCCGTTGCCGGGCACCACGGCCACATTGACGGGGAAGTTGATGCCATTGGAGCGGAACGAGGTGCCGAGAGCGAATACCACACTCGTGCCCACCGGTGTCACGTTGGGACCCATGCCGATTTCGAAGCCGTTGCCGGTGCGCAGCCCCAGCAGGCCGCTCAGGCTGGGAATGAAGCGGCCCTGGTCGAGGCCACCCACCAGCGGCACTACTTCGGCCAGCGCGCTCAGGCCGTTGGGCATGCGGAACAGGCGGGTTTCGAACTGCCAGCCAAACTGGGTGATGAAAGGGCTGAGGCCAGGCAGGTTTTCGCGGGCCTTATCGAGCAGCCGGTCGCCGGCCAGGTAGGTGAAGCCCAGGCGCGGCCCGTCGAGGCTCACGCCCTTGCCCAGCAGCGCATCGTCGGGCGAATTGTTGCTGATAACCGGCAGGGTGGGCTCTGCGGCAGCGGCTGTTGCAGCCGTTGCGGGAGCAGCCGTGGTTGGCGCGGCCGGAGCGGGCGTAACCACCGCAGCTTGGGGAGCGGCCGGGCTGGTGGCCGCCGAAGCGGGAGCCGCCGGAGTGGTTGCGGGCAATGGTGCGCCCGAGAGGTTCTCGCGGGTGCCGTTGGCGTAGCGAATCATGAACACATCGGAGCGCCAGATGCTGATGAGCGGGCCGTCGGGGTTGTCGGCGCGGCGGTAGCGCACCTCGGAGGGCGTAATCTCCAGAATTTTCACGGAGAGCTCTTCGCCGTTGCGCTTGGTGAGCAGGTCCTGGGCCTGGGCGGCGGAGCCAGCCAGCAGGGCCAGCAGAAATAAGAGTATAGTTTGGCGCATTTGGATACGGTTGAGGTGAGTCGATGCACAAAGGTGAAGGCGCGGCTCCCACTGTGCTAACCGATTTTTAGATATTGCAGACTTTATAAAAAATATATTTTCATTCGAAAACAACATACCTTCAAATGGTTAGTTAAATTAATTTCGACTTTGCAGCACTCTGCCGCTTCGGTTTTCGCCGCAAGGCGGGCCGCGCAGTAAATTGGCGGCATGGATGACCTGCGCACTACCCTGCTGACCCTCAATATCGACGAGCGCCGCGATTTCGGCGTGTTCATTCAGCGGCAGCGCCGCAAAACCAACGGCCGGCTCGACTCGCGCCTCTATGAGCTGCTGGTGCAGGCCAAGGAGCTCAAGCCCGAGCAGATTATCAGCAAGCTCTACCCCGACGAGCCCAACGCCGTGGCCTACTATGCCCTGCGCAAGCGCCTGATGCGCCACCTGACCGACTACCTGCTGCTGCGCCAGCGCCAGCTCGATACCACGGCCGCCGCCACCGTGCGCGGCCACCTCACCCTGGCCCAGTACCTGTTCGAGGCCGGCATTCCGCGCCTGGCCTGGAACACCCTGCGCAAGGCCGAGAAGCTGGGCCGCGAAAGCGAGCAGTACGAGCACCTCAATGCCGTGTACAACCTCCAGATTCAGTACGCCAGCTCGCCCCATGCCGAGTCGCTCGATGAGGTGCTACCCCGCTACCGCCTCAACAAAAAAGCTGCCGACGAGGCGGAGCGCGCCAACATTGCCGACAGCGTGCTGCGCCAGCGCCTGCGCCAATCGCGGGGCAAGGACCGCGTGCTGGTGCCAGCCGACGACATTCTGCGCGAGGTGCTGGCCGAGTACGACCTACTGGAAGCCTTCGCCCGCTCGCCCTCGCTGCTGAGCCGGCTCATGTCCATTACCCGCAATGCTATGCTGGTGCGGCGCGATTTTGCCGCGTTTGCCGCCTTCATCGAGCGCTGCTACAAGCTGATGGAGCGCCGCCACGGCTTCGCGCCGGCCCAGTGCGGGCACCAGCTCAGGCTGCTTTACATGCTGGCCCACGCGCTATACCGCTCGCGCCGCTTTGCCGAGTCGGTGGGGTATCTGGCGCAGGCGCAGGCACTGCTGGCCAGCGGGCCGGGCCGGCAGTTTGGCGAATTTGCCCCGCGCTTCACGCTGCTGCTGGCGGCCAACTACTCGTTTTTGCAGCGCAACTCCGAAAGCATCGAGCTGCTCGACGCCTTGCTACGCAACCCCAAGCCCCTGGCTCAGAACGACGAGCTGGCCGTACGCCTCCAGCTCACCTTTCACTACTTTGCCGAAGGCAAGTTTGCCAAAGCCAACCAGGTGCTGCTCAGCCTGGGCCGCACCGACCACTGGCTGGAGCAACACCTGGGCCTGGAGTGGATGCTGAACCGCAACATCGGCGAGATGCTCATTCAGGTGGAGCTGGGCAACACCGAAGTGGCCCTGGGCCGCCTGCGGGCGCTGGAGCGCATCATTCGAGAGCAATTGCCGGCCGTGCCGGCCACCGACGACGCGCCGGCCG
>JALYUI010000172.1 GCA_030853845.1 Bacteroidota bacterium
ATCTGCTGCACGATGCTCAGGCCCAGACCAGGCGAGTCGGAGGCCGCGTTGTGCTTGCGGAATCGCTCGAAAAACCGTTCGGGGTCGCCGCTCACGGCCGGGCCGGGATTGGCCACTACCAGCGAATCGCGGCTGAGCGTGACTTCGATGGTGCTGCCGCGCCGGCAGTGCTTCACGGCGTTTTGCAGCAGGTTGGACACCAGTGAATCGGCCAGGCCGGGATGCATGGTCAGGGCGGGCACGCCGACAATCGCCACGCGGAAACGCAGGTCGCGGGCGGCGGCCCGCTCCCGCAGCTGCCCGACTTTGTCGGCCACCACCTCGTCCAGGCGCACGGGCACGGCCTGGGCATACTGCTCGTTCTCGATGCTGCTGAGCAGCGTCAGGGCCTGGTGCAGGCGCGAGAGGCGGCGGGTGGCCCCGTAGAGTTCGCCCACTAGGGCGGCCGATTGGGGCCGCAGGCTGTCGTCCTGCATCAGCTGTTCCAGCTTGGCCTGCATGATGGCCAGGGGCGTCTGGGTTTCGTGGGCAGCGTTGCCCGTGAATTCGTTCAGGCGCTGGTATTGGGTGGCCAGCCGGGTGCTCATCTGCGTCAGGGCCTGGTTCAGCTCCGTGAATTCGTCGATGGGCGTGGCCGGCAGCATCAGGGGCGTATGCTGCCGCAGGTCGAAGGTCCGCAGTTCGGCCAGCGTCCGCTGAAACGGGGCCCACAGCCGGCGGGCCAGCCAGCGGTTGAGGCCCACCAGGCTCAGCAGCAGCCCCGCCAGCACGGCCAGCATTACGCTCAACACCACCAGCAGCAGGTCTTCGGTTTCGAGCTGCGACTTGCGCAGCGTCACCCAATACGTCTGGCCGCCGCGCCGCACCGGGAAGCTCAGCTCACGGTAGGGCACCATAGTTTGCTCGGCCTCGTCGTAGAACACGGCCTTGTGCAGACCGCCGGGCCGGGGTGTGCGGCTAACCCGCAGCGAATCGGCCCGGGGTGGCCCGGCCTGCCCCGAGGCCCGGCCTGACGTCAGCGCCCGCTGCTGGTCGAGCAGCTGCTCATCCACTTCGTTGCGCAGCGCCCAGTTGAGGCTGCCATACAGCACCACTCCGCCCAGGGCAAAGAGCACCGCCGCCAGCAGGGCGTAGTAGCGGTTGGTTTGGGCCAGCAGCCTCACGCGGCCCGCAGGCGGTAGCCCAGCCCGTAAATCGTTTGGATATAGTCGCCGGCCCCGTGCTCCTGGAGCTTTTTGCGCAGGTTTTTCAGGTGGGTGTACACGTAGTCGAACGAGTCGGAGGCGTCGGCCTCGTCGCCCCACAGGTGCTCGGCGATGGCTTCCTTGGTGAGCACCCGGTTGGGGTTGGCCAGCAGGTAGAGCAGCAGGTCGTACTCTTTTTTGGTGAGCGTAAGGGGTGCGCCGTGCACGGTAACCCGCGCGTCGCCGGGCCAGGCCACCAGGTCGCGGAACACGAGCTGCTGCTGCCCCTGAAACTGCCGGCGGCGGATGATGGACTTGAGCCGGGCATTCAGCTCCGAGAGGTGAAAAGGCTTCACCAAGTAGTCATCGGCCCCCAACTCCAGGCCGGTGAGGCGGTCATCAAGCGCGGCGCGGGCCGAGATAATGAGCACCCCGGCCGTCGAGTTATCGGCCTTGAGCGAGCGCACCAGCTCCAGGCCGTTGCCGTCGGGCAGGGTCAGGTCCACCACCAAGCAGTCGTACTGATAGAGCTTGATTTTCTCGTGGGCCTGGGCGTAGGTCGCGGCGATTTCGACGGTGTAGCCGCTTTCGCGCAAGGTGTCCACCAGGGTTTGCCGCAGGGCAGCTTCATCTTCGACCACGAGAATTTTCATGCGACTTCGCCTGCCGATTAGGAGTAGGCGAACGCAAGAATAAGCGTCAATTCTGTGCGTTTCCTGCCGGTCGCGCAACCGTTAGTCCGCGTCGCGCTCGCCCCGGGTATCCGGTTCTGCCACGGCCGTCGGCACCCGCTCAGCCCGCTGGGGAAATATGAGCAGTCCCACGATGATGAGGACGGCCAGCACGGCCGAGGCCGTGTAGCGGCTCAGCTCCAGCCCGCCGCTGGCGCGGGGCTTGTCCAGGAAATCGCCCACCGTGGCCCCGAGCGGACGGCTCAGAATAAAGGCGGCCCAGAATAAGATGGTGTGCGAGATGGTGGTCCAGTAATACGCGGCCGCGACCAGGGCCAGGCCGATGGCGAAGACGACTGCCCCGCCGCCGTAGCCCAGGCCGAGGCCGGTTTTGGGGTCGGCCACCCAGTCGCCGGCGGCGGTGCCAAGGGTTTGGGAAAACATGACGGTGGCCCAGTAAAACACCTCGGCCTTGCGCGTGGTGAGCTGATTGACCGATACCGACCCCAGCGACCAGTACCACAGCCCCAGACAAGCCAGCAGCAGGGCAAACAGAATCGAGGTGCCGCCAATGTAGCCGATGCCCAGCGAGCGGTCGAAGAAATCGGCCAGGGTGGTGCCGGCCGTGGTGGTGGCCACAATGACGAACCAGAACAAGTACGGATGGAACCTCGTGGCCCTAATCTGGGCGGTGACGGCCAGCACGAAAATCGTGGCAAAGATGGCCGTGCCCACCAGGTAGCCCAGGTTCATCGACATCGTGACGGCGTCGCCCGCCGTTTCGCCTAGGGTGGTGGCAATAATCTTTATCCCCCAGAAAACCAGGGTCACCTCGGGTACCTTGCTGAAATCCAGCTTCGTGGTAGTCGTGTTCATACGGTGGGAGCCTGCGTCGCGCAGGCGGTTTAGGTGGACAACGCAAAGAAGCGGACAGTTTCTACAGTTGCTGGCTAGATACTCTGCCCGCTGCCCAAACCTTGTAATGGAAGCTGGAGAAGCAGGAATAGCAGCTAAACCCACCCCTAATGGCTCGGACTCCAGTGCAGCGACAGGCCCGGGGTGCCGCCGCTGAAATATGCGGGGGCTACGTTCAGGCCCATTAGGTGCGGCTTGCGGCCCCAGCGGTTACGGTGGCTCAGGTAGGCCAGGTGGGCCGAGAGGATGCCGAAGCCCGCGCCGGCAAATACGTCAGCCTCCCAGTGCTTGTTGTTGAGCATCCGAAACGCGCCCACGCCGGTAGCCACCGTGTAGGCCCCGATGCCGTACCACTGACTTTTGCCACGCAGCTCGTTGTGCACGATGCTGGCCGCCAGAAACGCCTGCGCCGTGTGGCCCGACGGGAAGGCGTAGCTCGCCCCGTTGGGCCGGTCGATGTTGGTGAGAACCTTGGTGGCGTACACGCTGGCCAGCATAATGAGCTCCGACTTGCCGATGAGCAGCAGGGTGTTCACCCGGTCGTCGCGGGTTTCCACTTTTAGCAGCGCCACGCCGGCCAGCTCCAGGTAGGGCACGAATTGCAGGTAGTTGTCAATCGGATTATTGAAGCCCGGGAAGTGGCGCTGAATGTCGTCGCGGGCCTGGTATGAGGAATAAAATCCGTGCCCGTGGATGGTGCTGATGCCGTAGCCGATGAGCAAGGCCGGCACAATGCTGGCCCGCACCAGCTTCTTCTGGAAAAAAGGCGCGTGCCCCGTGGCCGTGGAATGGCCCGAGGGGTTCTCAAACTTATGGGTCGTGTCAACGACGGCCGGCGTTGGGTTGCCGGTCACCTGGGCCTGCGCCGGCGCGGCCAGGCTCAGTAAAATAACCCCCGCGCCGAGCCGCAGGGGAGCCAGAATGTTCACAGGTGCAGGAATTGGCTGGAAGAGAAAAGGGGCACTTAAGAAACGAAACCCCAACGGTGGGCAAAGCTAGCGGCCAAATCTGGCCACAATCTGGGCTAATCGGCCAGCTGCCGCCGCAATGCCAGGCGGGTTTGCGGGCGCATGGCCAAGCTGAAGTAGTCGGGCCAGGGGCCGCCGCGCCGCCGGAAATGGCCGGTGTTCACCCGCTCATAATAGCACGAAAGGGCGGCCGGGGGCAGCTGGCGTAACTGGCCGGGCGGCAGGTACTGGCTGGCCCGCACGGCCGCCGGCAGCAATTTGGCGGCCACAAACCGACACGCATGTTTGGTGCGCAACATGCCGGGCATGATGTTTTGCAGCTCAGCAACAAGTTAAACGCTCCCTTGCTCGCCGCTCAGCCGGGCCAGCACCCGCGCCCGCAGCAGCTTGCTGATGGGCACCTGGTAGCGGCCCATGTGCAGCAGATTGCCAGCAATGGCGCCCACGTGCGCCGGGGCCACGGCGTAGGACTTATGGGTTTGGATGAAGCGGCCGGCGGGCAGGCGGGCCAGCAGCGCCTTGAGCGTGGAGTGGGTGACGATGGTACGCTCCGGGGTGTAGATGGTGACGTAGTTTTCCTGGCCCTCTACGAAGAGAATGTCGGCGAACACCACTTTTTCGAGCCGGCCTTCGGCTTTCACGAAACAGTAGCCGGGGGCGGTGTCGGGCTGGTCGCGCAGGCGGAAGTAGTCGTAAGCCTTATTGGCGGCCCGTAGGAAACGGTCGAAGGAAATGGGTTTGAGCAGGTAATCGAGCACGTCGAGCTCGAAGCCGGCCAGCGCGTACTGCTCGTAGGCGGTGGTGAGGATAACCTGCGGGCGCGGGCCGGTGGGGGCGAGCCGCAGGAAATCGAGGCCGCTGCGCCGGGGCATCTCGATGTCGAGAAACAGTAGGTCGACCGGCTCGCGGCGCAGGTGCTCATCGAGCGTCGGCACATCGGCGCACAGGCCGCGCAGCTCCAGGAAGCCGATTTTTTCGACGTAGCCCTGTAGGCCCTTGCGGGCAAACGGCTCGTCGTCGATGATGAGGCAGCGCAAGGGGCGGGTCACGGTTCGAGCAGGGGCAGGGTGAGGCGGGCCACAAAATACGGCGGTTCCAGGGCGGTGTGCAGCGCGTGGCGCTGCGGATACAGCAGGTGCAGGCGGCGGCGCAGGTTGGCCAGGCCGATGCCCTCGGGGGCCGCCGGGGTAGCGGCGGGGGCCGCCGCCGGACTCACGGCGTTGCGCACCTCAAACACCAGGCTACCGGCCGTGAGGCTGGCGCGCACGTCGATGGTATAGGCCCCGCCCACGTACTTGAAGGCGTTTTCGAGCAGCGGCAGCAGCAGCAGCGGGTAGAGGCGCTGGGCGGCCAGCTCCGGGGCGAGGCTGACGCTGAGCCGGAGCTGCTCGGAGCTGCGCACCCGTTGCAGGTCGAGGTAGCTGCGCAGGTATTGCAGCTCCTGCGCCACGGGCACGGGCCGCTGCTGGTCGTAGAGCTGGTAGCGCAGCAGCTCCGAAAGCTGCTCCAGGCTGTGCTTGGCGGCGGGCACGTCCTCATCCATCTGAAAATACACCGTGTTCAGGGCGTTGAAGAGGAAGTGCGGATGGTACTGGGCGCGCAGGAACTTGAGCTCGGTGAGCACGTTTTCGTGGGTGGCGCGCTCCAGCAGCAGCTGGCGGTCGAGGTAGGCGCGCAGGAAGTGGCGGCTGCGCACCCAGCCGTAGTAGGCCAGCGTGTAGAGCAGGGGAATGGTGCTGATGGTGGCCGTATCGCCCCAGGAAAGGCCGTCGTCGGTGAGCGCGGCCATCGGTAGGAAGGTGACATTGACGAGCAGCAGCGTGGTGCCGGCCACCACCAGCACCTCGCGGGTGAGGCGCGGCGGCCGGTGCTCGGCGGCTTCGGCCTGGTCGAAGTGGCGCAGCACGCGGCGGCAGACCGCCAGCACCCCGTAGCCCAGCAGAACGCTCGTGGCCATTTCGAACAGGTTCAGCCCCCACGGCCGCTCCCAGAACCGAAAGCCCGAAATGGTATCGTTCAGCAACCGGACGGTGGCATAAATCAGCAGGCCGAAAAACGCCGGGAACAGCCAGCGACGCAGAGTGGACATGGGCGGAAAGTACGGGGATATAAAGTTGGGTCCCGTGAGGTTATGCCAGCGCCCCCACCACCGGCTCCAAACGCCCCTCGGGCACCGCCGCCGCCGCCAACGGTTTCATCCCAAAGAAAAACCGCAGGGCCGCCACCGGCCGGATGAACAGGTGGAAGATACCCATCGAAACCAAAAACGTGACAACCACCAGGAACAGGTACTTGCTCAGGATGCTCTCGTTGGGCACCTGCACCACATAGTAGGCCAGCACCACGATGACGGTCTGGTGCAGGATGTAGAACGGGTAGGCCGCCTGGTTGAGGTAGGCCAGGGCCGGATGCGGGCGCTGCAAATAGCGCTTGCCGTAGCCAACGGCGGCAAAAACCAGGCTCCAGCCGGCCAGTGGGGTGAGGAAGGGCGGCGTGGCGCCGAGGTCGAGGTTGTTCCAGCGCAGGTAGTTGAGGAAGAGCAGCACGACGAACGCCAGCGTGAGCGAGGAGCGGCGCAGGCGTTCGAGGCTGTCGAGCAGGGCGGGCTGGGCCACGCACACGAAGCCGCCCAGTACAAACAGCAGCCAGTACACGAAGTAGCCGCCATCGTGCAGCACGTCGTTGGTTTCGGGCAGGGCACGGGCCGTGGCGGCGTACCAGAGCACGCCGGGCAAGGCCAGCCAGTACACCCGGTAGCCCCCGGCCAGGCCCTCCAGCCGCGCGCGCACTACCTGGCTGCGAGGCGACGCAAACCAGGCAAATACCGGCGCAAACAGCACGTCGTACAGATACAGGTAGGCCACGAACCAGAGGTGGTGCCAGCTCAGGTTGCCGTGCGGGTAAGGCCCGGTCGTGAAAATGCTGGGGTAGAACTGCCAGAAATTGCCCCGGAAACCCTGCGTGAGGCGCTCCATATACAGCTGGGGCGGCACCACCACCAGCATCCCGAACAGCAGCGGCACCAGCAGCCGCCGCCCGCGCAAGCCGATGAAGCTGCCGCTGCTGCGCCGCTGCATCATGTAGTAGCTCACGGTGCCCGAAATGAAAAACAGTAGCGGCATCCGGAACAGGTGCAGGTTCACCACCAGCTCGTCGAGCAGGTTGCTGCTCTCCGCGTTGCGGATGTGCCAGGTTTCGCCGGTGGCGAAGGGCATGGCGCTGTGAAAAAACAGCACCGCCAGAATGGACAGCAGGCGCAGCCAGTCGAGGTAATTTTGGCGAGGGATTGGTTGCATGGACGGGGCCGGGGGCCGGGTTAGGAGTTGATTGCGGCCAAAGCAACCACCCCGCCGCCCGCCACCCAAATTGGTTTGACCAAGCGCCCGAAAGCGGTGACCACCGGACTAAAACCGCTCCATCGAAGGCTAAACCGCCAGGTTGTCGGCCACCCCTGACGGCTCTGCCAGCAGCGCCGTCAGGGCCGCCGCTTCGGTTTCGAAACCCTCGGCTTGCAGGCGCAGCAGGTGGTGCCGGGCCGCGTCGTCGGGGGTGAAGGCCATAGCCCACCGCTGCACCAGCAGGCGCGGGAAGGTGAGGCGGCTCCACTCGCCGGGCGGGGCCGGGT
>JALYUI010000183.1 GCA_030853845.1 Bacteroidota bacterium
ACATTAAACCGCCCGCCCGCTGACCCGTAAACTTCAAAGCAACACCCCAATCACCATGAGCCCCGACTACACGCCCATCGACTGCAACTTCTACGACCACCTCGAAGCCACCTCGCTTTCGACCCCCGCACCCGCGCCCAAAGCCTCCGGCCAGCGGCCCATGTACTACGAGTTCAAGCCCGAAGAAACCGTGAAAGCGGCCCACGGCACTACGCTCCGCTGCAAAACCTGGGAAGCCGAAGCCGCCCTGCGGATGCTCGAAAACAACCTCGACCCCGCCGTGAGCCTGGTTTACGATGAGCTGATTGTGTACGGCGGAGCCGGCCGCGCCGCCCGCAACTGGAAGGAGTATCAAGTCATCGTGAAGGCGCTGAAAGCGCTGGAGGCCGACGAAACCCTGCTCGTGCAGAGCGGCAAAGCCGTGGGCGTACTGCGCACCTGGCCCCACGCCCCGCGCGTGCTTATCGCCAACAGCAACCTCGTGCCCGCCTGGAGCACCCAGGAATACTTCGACGAGCTCGACAAAATGGGCCTGATGATGTACGGCCAGATGACGGCTGGTTCCTGGATTTACATTGCCACCCAAGGCATTTTGCAGGGCACTTACGAAACCTTCGCCGCCATGGCCGACCAGCACTTCGGCGGTAGCCTGCGCGGCACCATCACCCTCACAGCCGGCCTGGGCGGCATGAGCGGCGCCCAGCCCCTGGCCGTGACCATGAACGACGGCGTGTGCCTCGTCATCGAGCCGATTGACGAGCGGGTGCAGCAGAAAGTGCGCGAAGGCTACGTGGATGAGCAGGCCCGCGACCTCACCCACGCCCTCGAAATCTGTGAGCAGGCCAAAGCCGCCGGCCGGCCCTGGTCGGTGGGCCTCACCGGCAACGCGGCCACCGTGCTGCCCCAGCTGCTGGCCCGCGATTTCATGGCCGACATCGTGACCGACCAGACATCGGCCCACGACCTGATGGACTACCTGCCCGAAGGCGATATCAGGGAAGTGCTGGCCCTGCGCGCCACCAACCCCGGGGAGTTCAAGAAGCAGGCCTTGTCTTCCATCGTGAAGCACGTCGCGGCTATTCTGGCGATGCAGGAGCGCGGCACCATTGCTGTGGACTACGGCAACAACCTGCGCGGGCAGGCCGAAAAAGGCGGCCTCACGGTGCGCGACGAAGCCGGCCAGTTCCTGTACCCCGGCTTCGTGCCCGGCTACATCCGCCCGCTGTTTTGCGAGGGCAAGGGGCCATTCCGCTGGGCCGCCCTCAGCGGCGACCCGCAGGACATTCTGCGCATCGACCGCGCCCTGCTCGAAACCTTCCCCGAGAATAAAATGCTGGCCCGCTGGATTGAGAAGGCCCAGGCCAAAGTGCCCTTCATCGGCCTGCCGGCCCGCGTTTGCTGGCTGGGCTACGGCGAGCGCGAGAAGTTTGGCCTCGTAATAAACGACCTCGTGGCGCGGGGCGAAGTGTCGGCCCCCATCGTCATCGGTCGCGACCACCTCGACTGCGGCTCGGTAGCCTCGCCCAACCGCGAAACCGAAGGCATGAAGGATGGCTCCGACGCCGTGGCCGACTGGCCCTTGCTCAACGCCCTGGCTAACTGCGCCAGCGGCGCCGACTGGGTGAGCCTGCACAACGGCGGCGGCGTGGGCATCGGCAACTCCACCCACTCCGGCATGGTGATAGTAGCCACCGGCACCCCCGAAAAAGCCGAGCGCCTGCGCCGCGTCCTCACCACCGACCCCGGCATGGGCATCTTCCGCCACGCCGACGCCGGGTATGAAATTGCCCAGGACGTGGCCCGTGAGCGCGGGGCCAAGATTCCGGGGCTGTAATGAGCAATAAGAACTAGGAAAGGGTAGGGGAGCGTACTGATTATTTGTGGTTGGCTGTTTGGCGGGATAGGTTTTGCCGAACCTATTCCGCCGCCCTGGAACACCGTAATGTTTCTGGCAATGTTCCCATTGATAATACTTGGCATTCATCTGATTACCCGGAAACTCCCGGCCAACTAATTGTCAGAGTGCCTGCTGCTGGTGTGCCCTTCGTACCTTAGACAACCGCCAACTACTTCCTCCCATGACGCCCATCCTCATCGAACCACTAAGTGAGAAAGCCTACGAGCTGCTTCAGCAGCTGGAGGCCCTGAATATTTTGCGGGTGGTGAAACCCGTTGCTGAGCCGCCAGTAGTTACTAAAACTTCGGTAGCCAGTTTAATTGGCAGTTTGTCGCCTGAAACCGGCAAGCGAATGCTCAAAGAAACGGCCGAAATGCGCGACGAATGGGAGCGGGGATTTTAATCGATACTAATGCGGTCATTGACTTCCAAAGTCAGTTGCTGCCCGCTGCCAGCCTGCAATGGCTGGTTCAGTTGATAGATAGTGGACGAGGGTACTTGTCCGTCATCACTCGGATAGAGTTATTAGTACGCCCTGGCAACGCGGCGGAGGAAGCCGCATTGCGCCAATTCATTGCCAGCTGCATTGAGCTGCCCCTCGATGAGCCCACCATTCAGCAAACCATCCGTCTGCGCCAGCAGCACCGCGTGAAGCTGCCCGATGCCATCATCGCCGCCACGTCTCTTGCGCACGGCCTCACGCTCATTACCCGCAACGTGAGCGATTTTATGGCCCTGGCCGGTTTGGTAGTTTTCAATCCGCACGAGGCTGCACCGCTGCCCTGACGGCCTTTTGTTCGCCTTTCACAATTGCGGTTTCCCCGGCAGCGCGGTAGCTTGCGCCGCACTATGCCATTTCTTCCCCACGCCGGTAACCACCATTCTGCCCGTATGAAACCGTTTTCGCTCCTGATTTTGGGTGGGCTCTGCCTGGCCGCCTGCCAAAGCAACCCAGCCATGCCCGCCGCTGAAGTAGCCGCCCCGGCGGCCATCCCGCCGGCACCAACCAAAACGAAGCCCTCCAGCGCCGAACACATCGATGCGGGGATGCTCACCGTCACCGGACTGCCCGATGAGGAGCTGACCACAAAGCAGCTCACGCGCCAGCTGGGCCGTCCCGACAGCATCGCCAAAGGGGCCGTGGAGTGCGGCAGCCGGCTCTCCCAACCCATGAATAGCCCCGCCGGCGACTTTTGGTACTACGGCAAAACGATGTACGAAGTGAGTGGCACCCGGGCAATCTTAGCCAGTTTCAATGTCAGGTCGGGCAAGTTTCAGGGCAAGTTGGGGAAGCTCGTCCTCAACCAAAACACCACGCTGGAAGACGTGCGCCGTTTCTTCCCGGTATCGGCCAAACAAGCGGATGTACCAGCAGTCGGCCGGGCGGGAGAAGAAATAACGTTGCCATTCTTTCATGATGGCACGCAAACCGACGCCAGCTTAATTCTACTGTTTAAGAAAGGTCAACTCCAATCAGTAGAGTTTTTCCAGCCCTGCTAGCTTTTCGGCATCTCCCAGTAGCTGCTTCTTGAGAAACTTCAGTAGCTTGCGCCGCGTCTGTATCGCTGGAGCCAGTCATATTCTACTTCGGCATATAGCCAGAGAGCGGAGCGAGAAAATCTCAACAATGGATTAGTATGTATTCAGTAATAATGCTTGTTTTTGTTGTTTTCGAAACAGACATGAGTTGCTTAACCGGATAAACTGATGTTTTATGACTTCTGCTGAGCAGTTATTAGCTGAATTATGCGAGCACTCCTTCCTGTCATTATGGAGTTACCCAAGTCCTTATAAAGACCAAGGGAGGCAAACATTATTGGCAGATGGAAAGGAGTTGTGCGACCTTTTAGTGATTTTTGATAATCATGTAGTCATATTTTCTAGTAAAGAATGCGCATACAAAACAAACGGGAGTGATATTCTTAATTGGACTAGGTGGTATCGAAGTGCAGTTGCGGATAGTGTAAAACAATTATATGGAGCTGAGCATTGGTTGAAAACACAGCCAGACAGAATTTACTTAGATAAAAAGTGTCAAAATCGTCTGCCTGCCCCTATAGCTGACAACATGCACATCCACCGTATCGCAGTGGCGCATGGTGCCTCACAAGCTTGTTATAACGCACATGGAGGAACAGGGTCGTTACTAATAGATTCTCGAGTTATTGGTAATGCTCATTCTTCCCCTGATGCAATACCCTTCACAATTGGTCAAATCAATCCAGAAAAAGGGTTTGTACATGTGCTTGATGACACTACTTTATTAACAGTACTAAAATGCTTAGATACAATCAGTGATTTTATTAATTATTTGCAGAATAAGGAAAATTTGTTTAAGAAGCCTGATTTCGCGGTTTTAGCATCCGGTGAAGATGACTTACTTGCTTATTATTTACGGAATATTAATAAGGACACAGACCAACATTACTTTCCAGTAAAAGATGGTAGTGGAGGGTTAGGATTGCGTGAGGGGTTTTGGGAGGACTTTATCAAAAGTCCACAGTTTGAGCGCAAGATTAAAGCAGATAAGATTAGCTATTCTTGGGACAGACTTATTGAACATGTTTGGGATAAAACGCGTAGAAAAAGAGCAAGAAATCCACAAAATCAATGGCAGGAAGAACATATTTTAAGGCTACTAGCAAATGAGTCACGAATAACGCGAAGGTTTCTATCAAAAGCTTTTATTGAGTTAATTGAGAGGTCAATTCAAGAGGAGCGCGCTGTTAGGGTTATAGAGCCTATTGGCGAAGAAAGGAAGGCATACGTTTTCATGCTATTAAAAGAGCGAAATGACATGCCAGACCCATACTATCAGATTAGGCAAGAGATGTTACAGGCATATTGCCTCGTTGTAAAATATTTATTCTATGAACAAGTAGATTGTATTGTAGGAATTGCTGCTGAAGGAGGTGGTCTTGATGTCATCTCTACTTATGATTTTGTTGTCTGCTTTGGTGATAGGTGGGAAGATGGTGAAAAAGAACGAGCTGAATACTTACATCAGTATGGATTCTTAAAGGAAATGAAGCGGACCTATTGGGAGGAGAAGGAATATCCGTTAGAATAAATTAATTCCAAAAACGGCCCCGCTGCAAACGCAGCGGGGCCGTCCCTTTTTCAGCCAATCCAACCTCTACGCCCCCGGCGGCTTCGCCACTGCCGGGCCGTTCTCCTTGCGGATGCGCTTGAGCAGCGTGGCCATCGAAAACGTCCGGGCCTTTTTGGGCAGGGTTTCCTTGTACATCAGGTTGCCGGTGGCCAGCACGTCCACAATGTATTCCCACAGGGCGTTGCCGGCCTTCACGTTGGCCTCGGTGAGTTCGAGGGCGGCGTTTTGGTTGGTGTTCTGGGCCGTGTTGAAGGTGCTGAGCTGCTGGCGCGCATCGGCGAAGGCTTGGGTGTCGGCGGCGGTGTGGCCCTGGGCAGTGAGGGCCGTCTGGTTGGCGGGCATTGCCAGCAGCTGCAACAGGTGGCTCAGGGCACCGTCGAGGCCTTCCATATCGCGGGTCGTGATGTCGGTACGCACGCGGCCCAGGCCAAAATCGTCGAGGCTGGCCGTGAGGCCGCCTTTCTTAGCGGCCCGGTTCAGGCGCAGGTTGAGCCAGTTGAGCGGGTCGCGCAGGCTTTTCGATACCTGGGTCATGGTTTTGGTCACCTCCTTATCGGATGCCCGGCGCACGCCCGTGGGCACCAGCGTGGCGAAGGTCGCCTGTTGGGCCGTCCAGCCCGGCAGGTAGCCCTGCGCGGCATAGTCGGGCGAGGCCTTGCCGAAATCGGCTTGGTTCGTAACGAACATGGCCTGCACCATGTCGTTGAGTGGGCCTAGCTCTTCGAGCCGGCACCGGAACAGCCGGGCTGTTTCCGCAGTAGTTTTTGCCATTAGTACACTGAAAGTAAGGACCCCTGCCATCGTAGCAGGATAGGGCCAAATATAGGCGTATAAGAATTGATAAAATCCCCGCCTGCCCCCGGCCATCTCGCCCCGCCAACCCCTGGTCATGGC
>JALYUI010000186.1 GCA_030853845.1 Bacteroidota bacterium
GTAGAGATGCTTCACTGCGTTCAGCATGACGTACTCACTCACTCACGCATCTAGCCGCAGCCGGCGCAGCTCCAGCGCAAAGCCGGGCAGCACCGGGCCGGCCACCAGCTCCTGGTCGAAGCCCACAACGGGGCGCACCGGCTGGCCGGGCTCGAAGATGTAGACCGATTCGGTGCCCGGCGCGACGAGCCAGCCCAGCCTGGCCCCGGCTTCGAGCCAGTGCTCCATTTTGCGCATGGTATCGGTGAGGCGGTCGGAGGGCGAAAGCAGCTCCACCACGAAATCGGGGCAGATGCGGGCAAAGCCGCGCCGGTCGTCGGGGCGGAGAGCGTTCCAGTTTTCTGAGGCAATCCAGCTGGCGTCGGGCGAAAGCATGGCCCCGGTGTCGAGGGTGAAGCCGGCTGAGGAATCAAACGTTTCGCCCAACCCGGTGTCAACATTCCAATTAGCCAGTTGGCGGCTTAGCTCGTTGTTCGATTTTCCGGTTTCAGAATTGGTGGGCGGCATAAAAGAAATGTGGTGCTTCTCATCTCGCTCAATACGCCAATCGCGGTTGTCGGCGCAGAGCTGATAGAACTCCTCATCCGTCAGGCGCTCGAATACGGGACTTTTCAGGGTAATGGCAGTCATGGCGGCGGTGATTTAGTAGCTCCAAGATACGGCAGAAACTACCCTTCCAGCCAGGCTTTCACGGCCCCGGCTTTCTCGCGGCTCACCAGGATTTCTTCGGGCGGGGCGGGGTGCAGCTCGACCAGCAGCTTGCCGCCGAAATGCGGGTGCAGGCGGCGCACGGCCGGCAATTGGGCCAGCAGCTGGCGGTTGAGGCGGAAGAACAGGGCCGGGTCGAGCAGGCTTTCGAGCTGCTCCAGGGTGTAGTCGAGCACGAAGCGGCGGCCGTCGAAGCACCCCAGCGTCACGGTTTCGTGGCGGCTCAGAAACCAGGCGGCTTCGGCCACGGGCAGCGGCAGCAGCTGCTCGCCCTGCCGTACCAGAAACCGCGTTTTGTAGGGCCGGGGCAACGCATCGAGCAAACGCTCGATGCGTAATGAGGAATGAAGAGTGAGGAATGAAGAATTGAAGTCGGCTCCCAATAATTCTTCATTCCTCACTCTTAATTCTTCATTACGCCAGGCGGTGCGCGTAGCGTACAGCTTGGTGATAGCGGCCTGCAATTCGGCCAGCTTCACCGGCTTCAGCAGGTAGGCCACGCTATTGGCCTGGAAGGCGCGAATGGCGTAGGCATCGAAGGCGGTGGTAAAAATGACCGGGCTGGGCACCACGGCCTGCTCCCAGATTTCCAGGCTCAGCCCGTCGGCCAGCTGCATGTCGCTCAGAATAAGGTCGGGGGCGGGATGGGCTGCCAGCCAGGCCAGTGCCCCGGCCACGGTATCGAGCACGGCCAGCACCTGGGCCTCGGGCGCGGCCTGGGCCAGCAGGCGCTGGAGGCGCTCGGCGGCGGGATACTCGTCTTCGAGCAGCAGAATGGTCATAGGCGCGGGGAGGTGGCGGGCAGCAGAGGCAGCTGCACCACGAATTTATCGGCGGTAACCGTCACCTGCACCACTGCGGTGGTATCGAGCAAGGCATAGCGTTGGCGCACGTTGGCCAGGCCAGTGCCGGTGCCGGGCGCGAAACCAGCCGTCCGCCGCCGCAGGGAGTTTTCGACCACCAACAAATCCGGCGCCTCGGGGGAAACGGCCAGGCGCAGGTGCAGCGGGTACTGGCGCGAGGCTTCGTTGTGCTTCAGGGCATTCTCGACCAGCAGCTGCACGCTGAGCGGGGCCACGTGCCGGGCGCGGGCAGCGGGCGGCACGGCCATATCAACCAGCAGGTTGTCGCGAAAGCGGGCCTTGTGCAGGGCCAGCCAGATTTCGACGAAGGCCAGCTCCTCGGCCAGGGGCACCGTGGCGCGGCCCTGGGCCAGCAGCACGTAGCGGTACACGTCGGCCAACTGCTCCACAAACTGCTGGGCGGGCGCATTGGCCGGCTCGATAAGGGCGGCCAGCGTGTTGAGATTGTTGAACAGAAAATGCGGGTCGAGCTGGCCTAGCAGGGCTTCGAGCTGGGCCTGGTTCTGGGCGCGGCCCAGCTGCTCGGCGCGGTGCAGGCTGGCCTTCCACTCCCGGAAAAAATAGGCCGACTCGTATAGCGTAAGGACGGCGACGGTCGGCATCAGGCTGAACCAGATAGCGCGCAGCAGCACCGCCGGGGCCAGCGAAAACCACTCCGGCCGCAGCAGGTGCAGGGGCAGCGTGAGGGCCACCGTGGCCAGGGCCGTAACCAGCACGGCCGCCCCAGCCAGCAGCCACAGGCGGCGGGGCGTTTGGGCGGGGCTGGGAAAGCGGACAAGAAGGGCGCGCCACAGCTGCCGGTTGGCCAGCCAGTAGCCCGTGGTGAAGTACAGCGCGATGAGCCACTGCACCAGCAGCACCGGCCAGAGGCCGAATGGCCCGGGGGGTAGGTTGGCCGCCGCAATCAGCAGGCTCAGCCCCGGAATGCCCCATAGGATAAAACGACGGTCGTCGGGCGCGTGGGAAAGCATCGTGGTAAGTAGCCGGGCGGAGCGGGTAAAAGTAGCGCCGGCCTACTGCCCGGCCCACAGCGGCCGCCCCGCCATTGCCAGCACAAACAGCCCGGCCACCGCCCCGGCGTACAGCGCGGCTCCGGCCCAGGTGAGGACGGCGGCCCGGCGTGGCAGCCAGCGGCTGGCGGCCCAGCCCAGCAGCGGCAGCGCCTGCAAGG
>JALYUI010000212.1 GCA_030853845.1 Bacteroidota bacterium
CTGCTCCCATATCCGGATGGTGTGCGCCTTGATGCCCGAAAGCTGCTCTAAGTCGCTAATGGAGAAGTGGCCCATCGGGAAATTAAAAATTAAGAATGAATAATTAGCGCTCAGAAGGATAGCTAGAGCTCCGCTGCGCTGGGGTCATTTTTAATTTCCTCTCTCCTAATTTTTAATTGCTTTTGTGCCAATTGCAGATATTTGGGCGACACCCACAGCAGGCCAAACTCGGCCGAGCCGTCGCGGCCCGTGGTTTTGTGGTGGGTTTTGTGGGCCATATTCAGGGCTCGCAAATACGTATTCTGCGACTTTTTCCAGAAGCGCAGGCGGCCATGAATCAGTACGTCGTGCACGAAAAAGTAGGCTGTGCCATAGCAGGCAATGCCCACCCCCACCCAAAACCACCAGCGCGTGCCATTGCTGCCAGTAATGAAAAGTACCGCCGAAATCGCCCCATAAATCAGAAAAAACAGGTCGTTGCGCTCCACCGGATGCGGGTGGCGCACGTGGTGCGAGCGATGCAGAAACCACAGCGGCCCATGCTGCACAAACTTGTGCATGAACCAAGCCCAGAATTCCATGAATCCGAACGTGGCGAGAGTGATGCCGAGGGCGGCCGGTGCAGTCATGCCGAAGTAACCGTTGCGAAGAAAAAGTTGTTTGCCGGAAACGTAAAAACGCCGCTTCGGCTCAATACGAACCAAAACGGCGTTCAAGATACTACCTTTCTAATGGGACTTTGCAGGCAGCAAGGCCCCGGATGGCCTACCAGCTCAGCTTTTCTTTACTGAGGAAGGCGGCGATGCCGCGGCGGCAGTCGTCGGAGCCGCGGGCTTCGGCGTTGCGCTGGGCGGCATAGCGCAGGCCGTCTTCGAGGCCGAGCTCGGGCAAGCGGGCGAGCATTTCCTTGGTTACTTCCATGCTCTGGCCCGAGTTTTCGCGGCATAGGCGCTGGGCGTAGGAGCGCACGTTGTCGGCCAGCTCCTCCCTGGAAGCCAGGAAAGTGATGAGACCCATGTCGAGGGCCGTCTGGGCCGGGATGGCATCGCCGCTTAGGAGCAGGCGCTTGGTTTGGGCTTCGCCGATTTTACGCAGCAGAAACACGCTCACAATGGCCGGGATGAAGCCGATTTTCACTTCGGTGTAGCCGAATTTGGCTTCGGGCACGGCAAACGTGAGGTCGCAGATGGCAGCCAGGCCGCAGCCGCCGGCCAGGGCATGGCCCTGCACTTGCCCAATAACCACCTTTTTGAGGGTGTAAATCTGGTGGAAGAGCTGCATAAGATGGGTGCTGTCTTCCAGATTGTCGGTGTAGCCAAAGTTCTGCAGGTCCTGGATGTAGCCCAGGTCGGCCCCGGCGCAGAACACCTCGCCGGCCGCGCGCAGCACAATAACCTTCACATTTTCATCGTTTTCAGCAAACTCGAACGCCTGCTTCAGCTCGGTCACCACGCCGGCGTTCAGGGCGTTGCGCTTGTCGGGGCGATTTAGGGTGATGTAGCCGATACGGTCCTGGGCTTCATACTGAATGTAGCGGAGGGCTTCGAGTTCGGGAGTGAGCAGGTTTTCCATAGGGCGGGGGAACGGCGCGGACGGATGACTAAATGAAGGAGACGACTGGCGGCGGAAAGGTGGCATCCGCTGCGACAAGTAACGCAAAAAAACTGCGGAAGGACTTACCGACTCGACCAAGCTACCCGCATTCCAGCCGAAACGGCCTGTGCTAAGGGCCATTGGCCACTTTGCCTTAAGTTCGAAGTGAGCCCGGGTTTGGGTTGCCTGACCCCGGCTAATTGCATCCGCGCTACGGTTGCCTCGCTCCTACTTAGCCCGGCCTGCTAATGGCGGCGCACAACGAAAAGCCCCCTGCGCCGTCACATCCCAGGTGCGAAAGCCCTGCGCCCGCAGGCTGGAATCGAGCCGTGCTACGTACCAGATTTTGCAGCTCGAATCGAAAACGACTTGGGCCTGCGGGCCGAAAACGACCGCAAGTCTCTCGGCCTTCACGCGGGCATTGCGGCGCAGCACGACAATATCGACGGGCGTAGGCTGCGCGGCGGCGGAAATTCGGTTCGCCACAAACGCCAGGCGCAGGCCGCGCCAGCTCGCCAGTAGTACCGGGCCGGGCGGCGCGTAAAGGCGTGGGTTGGCACTGTCGGGGTCGGCCAGGCGGGACAAGGGCACCGTACAACCACGCCAGCCCACGCGGTAGGCCGTGCGCCGGGCCGCCCGGCGAATGATGCCGGGCAGCAGGCGGTAGGTGCGCTCGGTTTCGGTGAGCGGCAGCGAGTCGGGGGTGACAAACTCGGCCGCCGCGCCCTGCCAGAAGCCCACCGCCGAGCGGCGCGGAATGCTGTACACGATGAATTCCTCGGTGGGGGCAACGGCCCGGGCCTCGGCTACCCGGCTGCCGGCGTAGAGCAGCAGCAACAGCGCCAGCCCCCGCAGCCAGCTCAGCCGACGGGTATCGAACCAGGCCAGCGCCGCCCCAATCATGCCAAAGAGCAGTGCCGTTTGCAGGGCCGACACGTGGATGTCGCGCACCACCCAACCCGAGAACCAGTGGCTAATCAGAAAGATATATTCGTTGAATAGCCACACCATTTGCTCAAACAGCCAGGCCACGGCGCGGGGCAGCAGGTCGAGTACCGGGGCGGCCGCCGCTGGCAGCACCGCCCCGATTGTGGCCGCCAGCCCCTTCAGCGCCAGCAGGGCCAGGCCCACGTATACGGCCCCGCTCGAAATAGGCACCGCGATGAGGTTGGAAAACAGAAAGCTGAACGGAAACTGGTGGAAGTAGTACAGTCCCAGCCCAAACGTAGCTACCTGCGCCGCCAACGACAGCGCCACGGCCTGCCACACAGCCTCCAGAAACCAGCCAGTGCCACGCCAGGCCCACTGCACCGGCCGAGCCTGCCAGGGCCGGCGCCGGGCCGTGAAATAGGCCGCCACATCCAGCAGGCGGGCGATGCGGGGTTGCACGTACACAATGCTGAGCACCGCCAGAAACGAGAGCTGAAAGCCCACGTCGGCCACCAGAAACGGGTTCCAGACCAGCAACGCGAAGGCCGCTACTCCCAGCGTGTTAAAAATGGAATCCTGCCGCCCCAGCGCCCGCCCGATAATGATGACCGTGAACATGACCGTGGCCCGTAGCACCGAAGCCGACAACCCGGTGAGAAAGGCGTAAGTCCAGATTACGCCCAGCCCCACCAGCGCCGACCACAGCGCAAAGCCCTTCACCCGGCCAAACAGCTTGCGCAGCACCCACGACATGGCCGCGAATAGCAGCCCCACCTGCAGGCCGCTCACGGCCATGATGTGGGTGGTGCCGGTGGCCGTGTAGGCTTGTTTGGTGGCCAAATCCACATCATCCTTAATGCCCAGCACCAGGGCCGAGGCAATGGCGTACTCGCGCTTGGCATGGATGTAGTGCCGAAAAACGGCGTCGAGCACCTTCGCCGCACGCAGGCTGATGGCCACTAACGGGTTGGGCGGGGCCAGGCCCAGCCGGCGGTACTGGTCGGGGTGAATGTACTGTTGATGGTACACCTGCCGGTATTCGAGGTAGCGGGCGTAGTCGAACTCGCCGGGGTTGAGGGGCGGCTTGCTGGGGTCGGGGTGCCCGCGAATCAGCCATACCTCACCGTAGCCGGGCTCGGCAATGCCCGCCACACGGGGCAGCGACACGCGCACGCCGCCGGTGGCCTGCCGCCAGCGTCCGGCCACGCGCACCGCCCGCACCCGCAGCGTGGTGGCGTAGGTGGCGGCCCGCACCACGGGTGCTTCGTCCACCACGCCCTGGTAGCTTTCCACATTATCGCCGAAGCGGAACAGGTGGTCGGCCCGGCGGCTGTCGGTGGCGCGCTGGGTGAGCGTTGCACCTAGCGCCACAATGGTGAGCAGCGAAACCAGGCCGGCCGCATCGGTGAAGGCGGGCCGGCCCTGGCGCACGGCCGCAAAAATCAGCGCGATGCTGAGGAGTGCCAGTGTGAAGGTGGCTGGCCACAGCTCGGGCCAGTTGGTGCCCAGGTAGAGGTAGCCCACGATACCGGCAATCAGGGCCGGGGTGTAGCGCACGAAAGGGAAGGTAGCCCAGCGTATCATGCAATGGGTAGATGCAGAAGGTGGAAGGATGAAGGATGAAGCGTAGCCAGCTGGCAATGTAGCGGTTCGGAATTAATTGCGCAACGACGGCCCCGGCCACTTCCGCGCCGGCCGTATCTTGGGGCCTCCCAACCGGCTTTAGTTCATGCTTTCCTTTCTGCGCCGCCTCAAGCTCAGCTACGCGGCCTACAACCTGTTTCAGCGCCGCCGCCTGGCCCACAACCTGCCCATCTACCAGCGGCTGGGGCTGCGGAAAAGCTACTTTTCTCCCATCAGCAGCCGCGATTTTACGGGTCTGCCGCCCACGGCCAGCTTGGTCGTCGTACCGCCACTGGCCGAGCGGCTGGCGGCCTGCCCGGCCTTTTGGCTACTGCCGGCCGCCAGCCAGGCCAGCCTGCGCGCCTTCGAGGCGCAGGGGTTTGCCGTGCTGCCCGGCTTCTTCAGCGTCGAAGAAGTCACGGGCATCAATCAATCATTGGCCGAACTGATTCGGACCCGAAAAATCAGCCTGCGCTACCGCAACAAGTTCATGTTTGCGTTTCGCAAATCAGCCGCCATTCGGGCAGCGGGCGAGGGCAGTTTGCGGGAGTTGGTTTCGGCCCTGCTGGGCCACGAGGCCACCCTGTTCCAAAGCATCAACTTCCTGACGGGCAGCGAGCAGCACACGCACTCCGACAGCATTCACATGAGCACCTTCCCACTCGGCGGCATGGCGGCAGCCTGGGTGGCGCTCGAAGACATAACCCCCGACAACGGCCCGCTGCACTACTACCCCGCCAGCCACAAGCTACCGTATTACCTCAACGCCGACTACCAGAACGAGGGCTCCGACTGGCTCATTGGCGACAAGGACTATTCCGAATACGAGGCGTTTATCGCGGGCCAGGTAGCCGCGCAGGGCCTGCAAAAACAGGTTTTCCTGGCCCAAAAAGGGGATGTCTTCATTTGGCACGCCAACCTCATGCACGGCGGTGAGCCCCACCGCGACCCGTTGCAAACCCGCAAAAGCATGGTGTTCCATTACTTCAGCCGGGCGCACATCTGCTACCACGAAATCACCCAGCGTCCGGCATTGATGTAGCGCGCAGCCTTTGC
>JALYUI010000213.1 GCA_030853845.1 Bacteroidota bacterium
TGCCCAACTTGTCTTCCTTGCGGCCGGCAGCGAAGCCGGGGGTGTTACGCTCGATGATGAAGGCCGTCATGCCGTGCGAGTCGCCCACTTCGCCGGTGCGGGCGATGACGACGGCCACGTTGCCCGACTTGCCGTGGGTGATGAAGTTCTTGGCCCCGTTCAGCACGAAGTAGTCGCCGCTCGCATCGGGCACGGCCGTGGTGCGCATGTTGCCGGCATCGGAGCCGGTGTTGGGCTCGGTGAGGCCCCAGGCCCCAATCCACTCGCCGCTGGCCAACTTGGGCAGGTACTTGCGCTTCTGCTCTTCGGAGGCGTGCTGCAGAATGTGGCCGGTGCAGAGCGAGTTGTGGGCGGCCATACTCAGGCCGATGCTGCCGTCGATTTTCGAGAGCTCGACAATGGCCGTCACGTACTCGGAATAGCCGAAGCCGGCCCCGCCATACTCCTGCGGCACGAGCACCCCCATCAGGCCGAGCTCGCCGAGCTTGTGAAATACGTCGATGGGAAATTCCTGGCTTTCATCCCACTTCATCATGTTGGGTTTGATGTGCTGGGCACCAAAATCGCGCACCATCTGCGCAATCATAGTCTGGTTTTCGGTGGCAACGGCTTCCATGTACTGGTGGGAACGGGGTGGTGGGAATTAGGAGAAGTAGTGAACTGTGGGCCTACAACAACGTAGGGAGGTCACATTGGATGCACAAAAGTAAGGTTCTGGCCGTTGGCAACGGGCCGGGGCCGGCAGCGCGGGGCATCCTTTATTGAAAAGGCGCGGCAAAAGCGTTACTTTTGAGGCTTTTTGGAGGGAACCGGACAGCAGTTGCTCCCCAGGATTTCCAATTTTCCCGTTTGATACCGCATCCATTGACCTGTTATCCATTCTCTCGTGCGCTGCACCTTGGGCGGCTGTGGGCGCTGCTCGTGCCGGGGCTGCTGTTTTTCTCGTCGTGCGCTTCGTCGCAGTATTACCAAAAGCGGACGCTGTTTCGGCTCACCGACAGCCAGGGACGGCAAATCGACAGCACCAAGCTGCGGCTGGCCGTCAATCGCTCGGAGCGTAACTACGTCATTCAGCCTAATGACTACATCGAGGTGCGGGTGAACACCAATAGAGGCGAGCGGATTCTGGACCCGAATGGCGAACTACAGTTTGGCGTGCCTACCGGAACGCTGCCGAGCCGGAGCGCCGCAAGCCCTGTTTCGGGCGGAAGCAGTGGCACGCGCAATACTGGTCGCAATACTAGCCAAGGGGCTGGGGTCAGTGCGGGAGCCTCCGAGTTTCTGGTGTATGCCGATGGCACGGCGGTGCTGCCCATGGTGGGCCGGGTGCGGGTCAGCGGCCTATCGCTGTTGCAAGCCGACAGTGTGCTGGCAACGCGCTTCAATGAGTATTATAAAGATGCCTTCGTGACGACCCGGGTAACAAACAACCGGGTTATCGTGCTGGGAGCAGCTGGTGGGCAGGTAATTACCCTCAATAACGACAACATGAACCTGCTGGAAGTGCTGGCGCTGGCCGGCGGCATTGACGGTGGCGGCCAGGGCGGAACGGGCAATTTCTACCGCAACGGCGGACGGGCCGACAATATCCGAATCATTCGGGGAGATTTGAAAAACCCCCGCGTGCAGCAGGTTGACCTGTCGACGCTCGACGGCATGCGGCGCGCCAGCCTACAGGTCGAGCCCAACGATGTTATTTATGTGGAGCCTATTCGCCGCCCTTTGCTTGACGCGCTGAGCGATGCGGGACCCCTTATTAGCCTGAGTGGCCTGGTGGTGACCACCACCCTTTTTATTATCACCCAAATCAGGAGGTAATCTCCCGCTGATGCGGGGTGCTTTTTCGCTGCTATCCTCGGCCCCAGCCGGTCCTATTCTGAAGCAATGGCCAATAACGAAAATCAGGAATTAGAAGCGCTTATTCGCAACGCCACGGGTGGCGACCCGGTGGCCGGCACTCCGGCTCCTTCCCTTGCCTCGACCGCAGATGCGGATGAGGAAGCCGCCAGCTTTGACATAGCCACGCTGGTGCTGGTAGCCCGCCGCAGCCTGCTGTGGGTAGTGCTGCTGCTACTACTGGGCAGCACCGCCTCGTGGCTGTACCTGCGCTACACCAAACCGGTATACAAGTCCTCGTCGCTGCTGAAAATTGATGAGCGCAATGAAGGCAGCGCTTTGGGCCTGGCC
>JALYUI010000236.1 GCA_030853845.1 Bacteroidota bacterium
GTACAACGTTCCCACACGCGGACTCGCAGCGTCCACGCTACAGCCCAATCACGAACACGGTTGGAATCTTGTGCAGCTCGGGTGCCGGCAGCCGCCGCCAGTCGGCCACGGTCAGGGTTTTGATGAACTCGCCCGCGCCGGTCACGTTGGCGGCCACGCACACGCGGGTGCCGGGCTGTAGGTGTGCCAGCAAATCGGCCAGCAGCGACCCGTTGCGGTAGGGCGTTTCGATGAACAGCTGCGACTGCTTCCGCTGCTGCGCTTCCTTTTCCAGGGCCTTGATAGCGGCCACGCGCGGGCCTTTCTCGATGGGCAGGTAGCCGTGGAAGGCAAACTGCTGCCCGTTCAGCCCCGAGGCCATGAGCGCCAGCAGCAGCGACGACGGCCCCACCAGTGGCCGCACCCGCAGCCCCAGCCGGTGCGCCTCCCGCGCCAGGGCCGCGCCGGGGTCGGCAATGCCGGGGCAGCCCGCCTCACTAAGCACGCCGGCATCGATACCTTCCTTGGCCAGCGGTGCCAGGGCGGCGCGCACCTCGGCGTCGGTGCTGTCCTTGTCGATAACCACAAAGCGGATATCCTCAATGACGCGGTGCGGGGCCACACTTTTGACGAAGCGGCGGGCGGTACGCACGTTCTCGACCAGGAAATAGGGCAGGGCCGCTACGGCCGCTACCACCTGTGGCGGCAGCACCTGCGCGGCCGTGTCGTCGGCCAGCGGCGTGGGGATGAGGAAGAGGGTATTCAATTAACAAGTTTTGAAATGTTGGACGGTCATGCGGAGCAGGACGTGCTTTATGCCTCAGCTCAACGCAAAATCTCGTACCAACCCGAACACCTCTTCCGGCTTTTCGGCGTGCACCCAATGGCCGGCATCGAGCACGGTGGCCACCTGCGAGTTAGGGAACAGCGCCGGAATGCCGTGCAGCTTATCCCCGGCCGTGATGTAGTCGGACTTGCCGCCCCGGATAAACAACGCGGGCTTGAGAAACGGCGCGGCGCTGGTGGTTTCCTCGCCAATGGCGGCGAGCTGCGCGGCCAGCACCGCCAGGTTGATGCGCCAGCCGAAGCGGTTATCCTCCTTGCGGTAGAGGTTTTTCAGCAGAAACTGTCGGGTACCGAAGTTGGGCACGTACTTCGCCAGGGCGGCGTCGGCCTCCTGCCGGTTGGCGCAGGTGGTGAAGTCGACCGATTGCAGGCCGGCCAGGATGTCGTCCTGGTGCTCCATGTCGGAAAAGCGGGGGGCGATGTCGACCACAATGAGCTTCGCCAGCCGCTCAGGGTGGTCGAGGGCCAGGCGCATGGCCACTTTGCCGCCCATGCTGTGGCCCATAAGCGTAGTGTCGGGGCCAAGCTGGAGGTGGTCGAATAAATCGAGCACGTCCTGCGCCATGAGGGTGTAGCTATGCTCGGGCGAGTGGAATGAGCGGCCGTGGTTGCGCAGGTCGACGCTGACCACGCGCAGGCCGGCTTCGGTGGCCCAGCGGCGGGCCAGGGTCTGCCAGTTGTCGAGGGTGCCGAACAGGCCGTGGAGGATAACCAGCGGGTGGCCCTGGCCCTGGTCGAGGTAATGGAGCAATGGCATGGCGCAAAAGTAGCGAAGCCTCCCCGGCCCGGCCGGGGAGGCTGTGCGCCTCAATAAAAACCGGGCTCTACGCCGACACCGCGTTGCCGGCCGTGGCGGCCTGAAAAGCGGGGGCAAATACCGTCTGGGCGAATTCGCCCAGCGTGGTGGGTGTAGTGCTGGCCGCGTCGCGCGGGGCGCTCACCATCGCCTTCTCTTCGTTCATGCTGCGCGTCATCTCGTCGTAGAGGCCGGCCATGCTTTCGCTCAGTCCGGCCCCCACCATGCCTTTTTTGGCGTCGTCGTAGCTGAAGGGCACGTAGGGCAGCTCGGGCCGGCCAATGGCCTGGCCGATAGCGGCCGTAGCTTCCTGCTGCGAGTAATTGCGCGGCCCCAGCAGGTACTGCACCGAGGGGCCGGCCAGCGCCGGGCCACCCAGCAGCTCAGCGGCTTTGGCGGCAATGTCTTTAGTCGCTACCATCGGGAACTGCAGGTCGGGCCGCATGGCCGAGCCCGTGATACCCATGTGCTGCACCATGCCAATGTTGGCCAACAGGTTTTCCATGAAGTAGGCGGGCCGCAAATGCGCCACCGTGAGGCCCTCAATGGCGTTGAGGCGGGCTTCCTGGTGGTGCAGGCCCACGACGGGGCCGGTGCCGGCGGGCAGGTCGGCCCCGATGCTGCTCAGGTGCACGGCCTGCTGTAGGCCCGAGTCGCGCACGGCCCGGGCGGTGGCTTCGCCCACTTGCGCGTAGTGCGCCAGCACGTCGGGGGCCGTCACGCTGGGCGGAATCATGAGGAAGGCGGCATCGGCTCCGCGCAGGGCTTCGGTGAGGAAGGCCACGTCGTGGGCATCGCCGGCTTGGGGGGTGGCCCCGGCCTGGGCCAAAGCATCGAGGCGGGTGCTGGCGCGGGCCACGGCCGTTACCTGGTGGCCCTGCCCGAGCAGGTGGTGCACGAGGGCGGTACCGATGTTGCCGGTTGCGCCGAGGACGGTGATTTTCTTGGACATAGCTACGAAAGAGTGCGCCGACGCTACGTTGCGCAGCGGCAATACAAAGGTGAATGCTTACTTTCGCTTATCGCAAGTACCTACTAAAAAGTAGGGTACTTACTAACAAGTAATAATCGTTGATAGTCAACCGAATAATTTTTATGCCCAAGGCTACAAAACAGCAAGCCGCCGAAGCCCACTGGCTGGCTACCCGCTCCGGCCACAGCCTGGCCTGCCCCGTACGCACCACGCTCAACGTGCTGGGGGGCAAATGGAAGCTGCTCATTCTATCGTACTTGCTCGACGAGCCCCGGCGCTACGGGGAGCTGCGTCGCCTCATCCCCGAAATCACCGAGAAGATGCTGATTCAGGAGTTGCGCGACCTGGAAACCGACGGCATTGTGGTGCGCACCGTGCACCAGACCGTGCCGCCACGGGTCGATTACAGCCTCACCGGGCAGGGGCAGCGGGTGCGGCCCGTGTTTGCCGAGCTGCTGGGCTGGGGCGAGCAATACCTGGGCCGGGCCGGTAGCTGCGCACCCTCTGCACCCGCCGCACCCGCCGCCCGGCTGGTAGAAGCGGGCGGGTAGGGCAGGGTAGGGCTGCTTCACTAAATAAACAGATTGAAACGGCTAATTTTGCGCAGTTTGATTGGGCGTACTCTTCCCTTTTGCTGCTTATTCTGAAACTCTCCGCTCTGTTCATCGCCGGGGGCCTGCTGCTGGCTGGCCCTGCCCTCGCCCAGGTAACGCCTCCCGGGGCCACTACCCCCGCCAACCCGCCCAATGCCGCCTCGGCCCAGGAGCCCGCGCACGTGCCCAATGCCCGCGAAGCCGGTGCCCCGCGCCGCTGGAGCCTGCACTTCCAGCAAACGCTGATTAACCAGTGGCATAGCAACCTCAGCACGCCCTACGCCGGCGACTATAGCCTGTTTGACCGCGAATCGGCCAAGCTCTCGTTCACCTCCACCCTCTTTATCGGGCGGCGGCTGTGGAAAGGCGCGGCGGTGTATTTCAACCCCGAGGTGGCGGGCGGCAGCGGCCTGAGCGCCGCCCGGGGCATTGCCGGCTTCCCCAACGGCGAAACATTCCGCATTGGCGTGGCCGACCCGGTGTTGTATCTGGCCCGCCTGTACGTGCGTCAGACGTTTGCCCTCGGCCCCGAAACCGAGGACGACGAGGACGACCTCAACCAGGTGGCCGGGCCGCGGCCCAAGCGCTACTTCGCCATCACCTTGGGTAAGTTCAGCGTGGCCGATTTCTTCGACCAGAACAGCTACTCGCACGACCCGCGCACCCAGTTTATGAACTGGAGCCTGATGAGCGCCGGCGGCTGGGACTACGCCGCCAATACCCGCGGCTACACCGTGGGCGGCGTGCTCGAATACATTATTCCTGGGTTCGGAGCGCGCTTCAGCTCGACGCTGGAGCCTACCTACGCCAATGGCCCGCTGCTCGATTACCGCTACGGCAAGGCTCACGCCGAGACCCTGGAGCTCACCAAAACCTACCACTTGGCCGGGCGCCAGGGCACGGTGCGGCTGCTGGGCTTCCGCAACGTGGCCCCAATGGCCACTTACCACACGGCCGTGGCCCTGGGCCAATACTACCAGACCCAGCCCAACCTCGAAGGGGTGCGCCGCGACGGCCATACCAAAATCGGATTCGGCGTCAATGCCGAGCAGGAGCTGACGCAGGACGTGGGCCTGTTTGCCCGCGTGAGCTACAACGACGGTAAAAACGAAACCTGGGCCTTCACCGAAATCGACCACAGCGCCAGCCTCGGCGTGGTGAGTACCGGCACCCGCTGGGGCCGGCCCGACGACCGCCTCGGTGCGGCCGTGGTGGCCAACGGCATCAGCCCCGAGCACCAGGCCTACCTGGCCGCCGGCGGCTACGGCTTCATTATCGGCGATGGAGCCCTGAACTACGGCCTGGAGCAGATTGGTGAGGTGTATTACAGCTTCAGCCTGCCCCGCTACCACGCCGCCATCAGCCCCGATTACCAGTTCATCCGCAACCCGGGCTACAACCGCGACCGCAGCGGCCCGGTGCACGTGGTGGCGGTGCGCCTGCACGTGGAGTTTTAGCGTTGGCGGCACGGAAGCAAGGCGGTGCGGTAGCCTGTGCGCCGAAAGCGTATATTTACCCATGCACCAACCCGCTTCCGCAATGGCTCCCGCACCTGCTGCTGCTCCCATCACTTCCCTCGCGCAGCTCGATGACAACCAGTCATACACCTACGCCGACTACCTAACGTGGAAGTTCGATGAGTCCGTAGAGCTCATCAGAGGGAAGCTGATGCGGCCGATGGCCGGCCCCAGCCGGGCGCATCAGGATTCTTCCGCCAATATTCTGGGGCAGGTGCTGCCTTTTCTGCGGGGCAAAGCCTGCCGGGCCTATCATGCGCCCTTCGATGTGCGCCTGACCACCGGCGGGGCCAATGGCGACCAGCAGATTCGGACCGTGGTGCAGCCCGATATCTGCGTGGTGTGCGACCCGGCCAAGCTCGACGACCGGGGCTGCGTGGGAGCGCCCGACTGGATTGTGGAAATTCTCTCCCCCGGCAACACTGCCCGCGACACCAGAATCAAGTTCGACCTTTACGAGGAGTCCGGTGTGCGGGAGTATTGGATTGTGTTTCCGGGCGTGAAAACGGTGGCCGTGTACGTGTTGGCCAACGAGCAGTACCAACTGGCGGCCGAATACTACGAGCCCGGCCCAATTCCGGTGCGCACCCTGCCGGGCTTGGCGCTGGAGTGGGAAGAAGTGTTCGCTGGGAGCTAACAGACATCCCGGGGAACTCCCGGCCGGTAAAGCTGGCGGGCCGCCTGGGGTGTAAAATTCGGGCATAGCGCGGGGTTTGGCCGACCTCCCCCGGGTGGGAGCCGTACCTTTGCCGGCCGCTTTGGCGGATTTTTCCCCACCCAATACCACTCCGTGTACCTTCATCATGTGGCGACCTACCTTCCGGAGGCCGTCGTTACCAATGCGCATTTCACTCGCCTGAATGGCCTCGCCAGCGAGTGGATAATTGAGCGCACCGGCATTCAGGAGCGCCGCAAGGCCGCTCCCGACGAAAATGCCAACACTATGGCCATTGCCGCCACCCGCGCCGCCCTGGCTGCCGCCCCCGATTTTGCTCAAGCCAGTATCGACCTGATTGTCGTTGGCACCTATACCCCGCACGATACCATCTTTACGGCTGCCCACGCTGTGCAGCGCGACCTCGGCGTGAACGAGATTCCGACCGTCAGCATTTCCTCGGCCTGCTCGTCGCTGCTGAATGCGGTGGAAATCGTGGAGGGCTACTTTGCCATGGGCAAGGCCACCCGCGCCGTGGTGGTCGTGACCGAGCACAACACGGCCTACAACAACGAGGCGGACACGATGGCCGGCCACCTCTGGGGCGACGGTGCCGCGGCCCTGCTCATCAGCAAAGAGCGCATCAGCCCGGCCGACCTGCACATTGCCGAAGTCATCACCGGCGGGGCGGCCCCCGTGGGCAAGGCCGACGAGGCCGTGACGCTGAAGCCGGTGGAAAAGGGCATCGTGATGCCCTTCGGCCGCGACGTGTTTCAGCAGGCCTGCCTCTACATGGCCCGCGTGACCCAAACGCTGCTCGACCGGCACCAGATTGCCACCAACGACCTCACCTACCTCATTCCGCACCAGGCCAACCTGCGCATCTCGAAAAACGTGGTGAAGCAGCTCGGCCTCGACCCGGCCCGCGCCGTGAGCAACATCGAGCGCCTGGGCAACACCGGCTGCGCCGGGGCCGCCATCGGCCTGGCCGAAGTGTGGGACACCCTGAAGAGTGGCGACAAGGTCATTATCACCGTATTCGGCGGCGGCTACTCCTACGGGGCGATGCTCTTAAATAAATAATTATGAGTTATGAATTATGAGTTATGAGTTGGCCCTGCGCCGCCATAACGACCAACTCATAACTCATAATTCATAACTCATAATTCAAAAAGCAGTGTTGCCCCCCGCCGACGCTTTCCTGCCCGAAATCACCTTTCAGACCAGCCGGGCCAGCGGGCCGGGCGGGCAGAACGTGAACAAGGTGGAGTCGCGCGTGGAGCTGCGCTGGCACCTGCTCAATTCGCAGGTGCTCACCGACGCCCAGAAGCAGCTGATAGGGGAGAAGCTCGGCGGCCAGCTCACCGGCGAGGGCCTGCTGCTGCTCACCGCCCAGGACGACCGCAGTCAGCTGCGCAACAAGGAAATCGTGCTGACCCGCTTCCATGAGCTGCTGCTGAAGAGCCTGCGGCGGCCCAAGCCCCGCAAAGCCACCAAGCCCAGCAAAAGCGCCGTGCGCAAGCGCCTGGAGGGGAAAAAGAAAGACGGCGAGAAAAAGGCCAACCGGCGACGGGTGGAGTAGCGGCTGCGTCGCGCGTAGCAGAACCGAACCGAAGGAATAGTCAGCGTTTCCACCGCATGCGGTAAGCCATGTGAGCACAGTGGTTACATGGCCCGCCGCGTGCGGCGACAGGTGCAGGCACTGCACTTATGTGGCTTGCCGCGTGCGGCGACAGGCAGCACCACTGTACCCACCTGCCCCGCCGCACGCGGTAAGCCATGTGAGCACAGTGGTTACATGGCTTACCGCGTGCGGCGGCAGCTTTGCCTGGTATAACTCCATCCATAGCCCGGCATCGGTGCCAATAGGCTTCCCTGGTATGGCCTCTTCGCTCGGTACCGGTTGGGTGGATGGCTCCCCTGCTGACTTGCCTACAGCAGCGTGCCGCGCAGCAGCAGCAGCGCCACCGAGAAGTAGATAATCAAACCCGTCACGTCGACCAGCGTGGCCACGAAGGGGGCCGAGGAAGTGGCTGGGTCGAGCCCCAGGCGCTTGAGCAGCAGCGGCAGCATGGAGCCCGCCAG
>JALYUI010000257.1 GCA_030853845.1 Bacteroidota bacterium
GTGGCGGGCCGCGGGCCGCGTCGGCGGCGCGGCCGATTCGGCGGCGGCCAGCCCCTCGGCCGGGTTTGCCTGGGCGCGGGTGCAGCAGGCCGTTGCAGCTTTTCCGGGCCAGCCGCTGGTCGTGGTAACCAGCGCGGCACTGCGCAACTTCGAGGGAACGCATAAGCCGCTGCCGGCGGCCGTGCGCTGGCAGGTGCTCCCCGATACTACGACTACCGCCTGGCTGGCGGCGGCCCAAATAATCGGCGACAGCCTTCAGTTGCTGGTCGGGCACAGCAGTGAAACGCTGACGCGCTTTCGGAGGGAAAAAGTGCTGGCGCAACGCAATGGCCGGCCCATGCGGGTACCGGGCCTGCCTCCGGTGTGTCTTCAGCCCGGCAGCAATGGCGGTACAAATATGTTATTGGTGCCCGCTTCCGCGCCCAGGTCCAACTTTGGGGTCGCATTCGGGAGGCCGCCAATGGTTATCGAAATTTACGCTTCGCCGGAATTTGCCGCTGATGCCCGCTATCTGGCAGCGGCCCTGCGGGCGGCAACGGTTGGGATGCCCATTCCGCCGGTCCTTCGCCGCGTCCGGACCCGGCCCACGCATTTAGCTGACTGGATGTTCTGGCTCTCCGCTGAGCCCTTGCCGCAGGGCTGGGAAGAGAATTTTGGCAGTAGCCAGCTCTGGCGGGAGGCGGCCGGGCCAGGCGTGGCCGATACAGCGCACCTGGCGGCGGCAGATGCTTCAGCGGCGGCCGTCACGGTGTTTCGGCGGGACGCCATCGCGGCCGACCCGAACGGCGAAACGCTGTGGGCCGATGGCCAGGGCCGACCCATTCTATCGCGGCAGGCGTGGGGGCACGGGGCCGTGTACCAGCTGCACACGCGCCTCGCGCCGCCCTGGAGCGAGTTGGCTGATGACCCCCAACTACCCGCCCGGCTGCTGGCCCTGCTACAACCCGAACCGACCGATGATGCGGCGGCGGCCTTGTTCCACCCCAAGAATCCCGTTCTGGAGCAGCACCTGCGCCAGTTCGACCAGCGCGCCCTCGACCCCACCCAGCTGACTGCTGGCGGCGCGGTAGCGGCGGGCCCGGCTCCGGTGAGGTCGGCGGCCGGCAATTTTCGCTTTGCTGATTGGCGGCCCTGGCTGGTACTGGTGGCCGGCTTGCTGTTTGCGCTCGAACGCCGGCTGGCCTGCCGACGCGAACCCCGGCCTTTCACTCCCTTAGCATCATGAGCATGGTGGCGGATACTTCGACGCAGATAGGGCAGGCACGGCAGCAGCTGCACTCCCTAGCCCGGCGCTTTGCGCTGAAGCAGGCCGTTATTTTTCTGCCATTGCTCCTGCTCAGCCCGATTTGTGGGCTGCTGGCCCGCCTGGTTTGGAGCGGCCTGATTTTTTTCCGAGTGCTATTGCTGCTGCTCGCGGCTTTCACCGCGTTTCGGGCAGCACAGCTGTGGTGGCGGATTTGGCAAACGCGGTTGTCCCGCACGGTGCAGACCCTCGACCGGAATCAGCTGCAACTCGAAGACAGCACCTGGCTGCTCCTCCAGCCGCTCAGCGAGTTGAACATGCTTAGCCGGTTTCAGCAGCAGCGGGTAGCTGAACGATTGGCGCAAGCAGCCAATTCCAACCAGCCCTTGCTGCCGGTGAAGCTGACCCACTGGTGGCTGCAATCTGCTATTTGCCTGCTGCTGGCCGTGGTGGTCTGGTGGCTTCCCGCTTACCGGCCAAAAGCTGGCGCAGCTGGCGTGCCCGTTCACTTTTCGCCCGCGCCCACCCCGGCCCGGCCCAGCCAGGCCACGCCGCCCCGCATTGCCAACACGCAGCTGCTGGTGACGCCGCCGGCCTACACCCGCCTGGCCGCTTTCACGCCGACGCGGGCCTCGTTTCAGTGCCCGCAGGAGGCGCGGGTGCGCTGGCAGGTGCGGGTGAGCGGAGCCCGGCAGCCGGCGGGGCCGGTGCTGGAGCTGGGGTCGCAACGGGTGCTGCTGCGGCCGTTGGCCGGCCACCCGGGCGAGTATTTCACCGAGCAGGTGCTCAGCACCTCGCTGCTTTACCAGCTGCGCTACGCCGGCACGGTGTCCGACGATTACGCCATTGAAGTGCGGCCCGACCAGGCCCCGGTGCTCCGCATCAGCACGCCCCGGGCTTATACGCTGGTGCCGGCCAGCGGCCAGCGGCCGGAGGTGCCCATCCGGGCCACGGTGCGCGACGACTACGGTCTGAGCCGGGCCGCGCTGGTGATAACCGTGGCCCAGGGCCAGGGCGAGGCGGTGAAATTTCACGAAGTGCGGCGCGATTTGAGCGCGGGCCTCGGCGGGCCGCAGGCCAGCCTGGGTAGCCTGCTCAACCTGCCCAGGCTGGGCCTGACTTACGGCGACGAGCTATATTTTTACCTCACGGCCCGCGACAACCACGGCCACACCACCCGCACCGATTCATACCTCGTGCAGTGGCAGGATACCGCCGTGGCCGACAGCGCCCCCGACCTGGGCATGGGCGTGAAAGTAGCCCCGGCCTACTTCCGCAGCCAGCGCCAGATTATTATCGACACCGAGAAGCTGCTGGCCGAAAAACCCCGGCTCGATGCCGCCACGCTCGCCAGCCGCGCCAACGACCTCGGCTTCGACCAGCAAACGTTGCGCCTGCGCTACGGCAAGTTTTTGGGCGAAGAGTCTGAGGCCGGCATCGGCGCGCAAGCCCCCCACGCTCCCATTGCCGAGGACGACGACACGCCCGCCGCGCCCACGGCCGAAGCGCCTGGGCACGACGAGCACGGCGGCGCGCCGGTTGCGCCCGCCAAAGCCTCGCCCACGGCCGAAACCGACGCCCTGATGGAACCCTACATTCACAAGCACGACGATGCCGAAACGGCCGACTTTCTGGAGCCCGCCGTCAAAGCCAAGCTCCACGCCGTGCTCGACCAGATGTGGGCCGCCGAGCTGCGTCTGCGTACCGGCCAGCTCGCCGCCGCCCGGCCCTTCGAATACCGCGCCCTGCGCCTGCTGAAGGAGGTGCAGCAGCAAACCCGCGTGTTCGTGAAAAAAGCCGGCTTCACGCCGCCCCCCATGCCCGAAGCCACCCTGCGCCTCACCGGCGAGCTAGCCGGGGCCGCCGTGCCCCAGCGCCAGCAAAACCTGCCCACCCCCGCAGCCCAGCCGGCTATTCGAAACGCCCTGCACTGGCTTGCGGCGGCGGCAAACGGCCAGCCCCCCCGCCCCGCCGATGCGGCCTTGCTCGACCAGGCCGGCAGCGCCCTGGCCGGCGCGGCCCTGAAC
>JALYUI010000303.1 GCA_030853845.1 Bacteroidota bacterium
CGCCCAAACCAGCTGCCCCTGGAAAGGCCGCGCCAGCTACTACTCGCTGAACGTGAACGGCGAGAAAAATAAGGATGCCGCCTGGTTCTACCCCGAACCCAAAGACGCCGCGAAGGAGATTACCGGCCGCGTGGCCTTCTGGAAAGGCGTGAAAGTGGAGGCGTAAGTTTCAGAACCCACGCAGCTGACGTATCCGTTAGCCTGCCCTGACTGCTGGCACGAGCCCGAAAAACAAAGCGCCTCACCCGGCCATATCGGGTGAGGCGCTGCTACGAACGGGCCGGATGGCTCACTACGAAATCCACTTGAACTTGTATTCGAGCTTGGGCACGGGCATGCGGTCGGCGACGCGGCGCAGGCGGTTGGGCAGGGCCATAATGTAGTCGCGGGCTTTCTCGGCCGGCCCGGTGAGGCTGCCGAGGTGCTCGATTTTCCAGTCGTGAATCAGCGTATCCAGGATGTCGGTGTAGTCGGCGCTGGTGTACACGCCCAGGCGCTGGGCGGCGTCGGTGAAGTGGCCGAAGGTTTTGCCCATCTCGATGCCCATCTCGCGCATGTAGTGCGCAGGCATCACGATTTTCTTGCGCATCATGTCTTCGAAAGCCAGCATCATTTCGCTGGGGTCGACTTCGAAAATTTTCTCCACGAAGGTTTTGTAGGCGCGGGCGTGGCGGTTTTCGTCGCCGGCAATCATGCCGCAGATTTTGGACAGCTGGTCGTCGCCGGCGGTGCGGGCCAGCTGGCCCACGCGGCGGTGCGAGATGTTGGTGGCCATTTCCTGGTAGCTCGTGTACACGAACGCCCGGTAGGGGTCGTGGGCGGTGCCCAGGTCGAAGCCGTCGTTGATGAGATACTGGGTCGAGACTTCAAACTCGCGCATGTTCACGCGGCCGCTCAGGTAGAGGTAGCGGTTGAGCAGGTCGCCGTGGCGGTTTTCCTCGGCCGTCCAGCCCCGAATCCACTGCGCCCAGCCGTTGTCGCGGTCACGGTTCATGTCGTCGAGCTCGTGGAACCAGGCCTCGTAGTTGGGCAGGGCTTCTTCGGTAATGGTATCGCCAATGAGCACGGCCAGCAGGTCGTAGCTCAGGCCCTGGGCCTTGTCGCGCAGGTCCTTCACCTCCTCGAAAAAGGTATCGCGGCGCGAGTCGGGCAGGTAGTCGGCCGGCTGCCAGTTGTCTTCCACTTTTTTGAGGAAGTTGTAGATATTTTCTTTCACGTAGCCTTCCAGGTGCTGGAGGACTTCGCTGCGCGTCGTAGTGGTGGTGGAGAACATAGAATGGGGCCGAAAAAACGTGAAGGGTATATAAAGAAACGCTTTTGGGGTAACAAAGGTCTGCCTCAACCGTAGGGGGCCGGGTATAAGATTATGGCATTGGAAGCTGTTGGGCCGGAAAAGCCGACCCTGAAAACATCCTTTTCAGGGTTGCAGCCCAGGTTGCACCCGGTAGCGCCGCAAGGCGGTATCGGCCGAAGCCGCCAGCGGCCCCTGGTCGATAAACCGCAGCATGGGCACCCCCGGCACCCGGCGGCGGCCCAGCCAGCGGGCGGTGGGTCGGGTCAGAATCCAGGTCACGGGCAGCGTTTCGCCGGGCACACCGGGCTGCGTGAGGCGCGCCAGGGCGGCCGGCTGCCCGGGCAAGCCGGTAAGGGCGCGGCGCAGGGCTGCCTGCGAAACATCCTGGGCCGGCCAGCCGGTGAGCTGCAACACCGGCCCGGGGCCAACGTCGGCCACCCGAAATGGGCTCAGGCTTTTGAGCAGGTCGTTGGTACCGGCCAGCACGCGCACCGAATTGGGGTCGGCCGCCCGCAACGCCCGTAACGTTTGCTCGTGGCCGCGCTGCTCCTGCCGTAGTACGCGGGTCCGGTGGCCCGTTTTCAGGCCGTAAGCCAGCAGCACCAGCAGGGCCAGGACTGCCATAGCCCACCGCACCGGGCGGCTTTTAAGCCGGGCCAGGGTATCGGGCAGGGCGGGCCGCTCCGCTCCTACCTGGCCGGCCACAGGAGCCCCCGGCTTCAGCCCGAAAATCAAATTGGTGAGCAGCCAAAAATCCAGCAATGGTAACGCCAGCCGGGGCGGCAGCTTAAAAAACCCGGCCAGCCCCAGCAGCCCTGCTAAAAAGCCAGCCTGCACCAGCCAGAACCACCGTTGCCGCGCCACCGGCGGCCGCCGGCCAAATGCAACGGCCGTGGCCAGCAAAGCCAGCAACAGCGGGAAATAGTCGCGCCCCAGCAGCCCCAGGCGCAGGCGCAGCCTGGCCGGCAGCGTGCGGCCGAAGAAGTCAGCGGCCTCGAACCGGTAAGTACCGTCACGTAGTACGAGGTCGATGAGGGCGGTATCGCCAAAGAGCCAGCCGTCGACGGCAGCCGTGCCCAGGCTGTCGAGGGGCGTGGGGGGCGCGGGGCGCAGCTGCTCGTAGTCGAGAATGCGGGCCAGCTGGGTGTCGCGCTGGCGCACCTGCGCCTCGGCAGGGGTTTCGGTGGCGGCGCGCAGGCCGGTGGCGGCAACAATCAGCAGCGCCCCACCCAGCAGCAGCGGCTTGGCCCGACGCAAGCTACCAGCCAGCAGCACCGCTCCCGGCAGCGCGGCCATAAAGCCCAGCGTGGCCAGACTCGGGCGCAGCAGCCAGGCTGCCCCCAACCCCAGCAGCCCCAGCAGCAGCGGCCCCCACCGGCCCGGTCGCTGCGCCGCGTACAGCACCGCGCTGCCCGCCAGCAGCACCGCCACCCGCGCGTGGCTGAACCAGAGCCAGCTTTCGAGCCAGCTTACTACGAACAGCAGGACCAGCACCAGCACCAGCACCAGCACCAGCCCGCGCGGCTCCAGCCAGGGCCGTAACAGCCGCTCGGCCACGGCAAACCAGCAGGCACCGGCCATCAAAAGCAGCCCCGCCAGCAGCCCGCCCAGCCAGGGCACCGCAGGGAAACGGGCGTAAGCAGCCGCCAGCAGGTGCCCATAGCCATGCAGGTACAGCGGCACCGAGGCCACCGGCCGGCCACTCAGCACCCCGGCAAACAGCCAGGCCAGGCTGCCATCGTCGCTGGTTTCGGCGTAGCTGCCCAGGCCGAGCACCACCGCCAGCGCCAGCAGCGCCGGCAGCAGGCCAACGCGGGCAAAAACAGGAAAGCGGGATGGTGAGGGCACGGCGAAGGCAATAGCAGGGCCGCGAAGAAACGGCAGAAACTGCCGGGGCGGGAAGTGCGCAGCCAGCTGGCCGGCTCCAACGGTCGCCCCGGGCCGGCAATAGCTGCCTCAAAATCAGCCCTGCAACCAGCTCCAGAGCCGTAGCGCCTGGTCGAATAGCGTGGGACGGGCCACTTGCCGCAGCAGCTGCCACAGCGGCTGCACCTCGGCCGATGCGGCCCGGCGGCGCACGGCCTGGCGCAGCTCCGAGCGCAGGCGCACGGCC
>JALYUI010000327.1 GCA_030853845.1 Bacteroidota bacterium
GGGCAACGTCCCATTCCACGCGCAGGGCCTCACCGAAGCGAGTTTCCATCAGGCTGGCGTAGGCGCGCACCAGCGCCATTTCGCGGTGCAGTGGCACCAACGGTTGGGCCCCGGTATCGAGCAAGGCGCGGTAGACGTCCGACAGCTGGCCGAGGAATTGCACGGCCCGGTCCGGGTCGAGGTGAATCAGCGAGCCGAGCACGTTGAGGCTATTGAACAGGAAGTGGGGGTCGACCTGATTTTTCAGCGCTTCGAGTTGCGCCTGAAAGGTTTCTTTTTGCAGCTGTGCCACCCGGTACAGCTCCTGCTCCAGGTTTTTGCGGATGTGCTCGCGCTCCACAAAGTAGTAGAAGAACAAGGACAGCACCGCGCTAATGGCCAGCGAAAGACGCAGCGTGCGGGGCGATATTTCCGAAGTGGGCACCAGGAAGTGCTGCGGAAGGGTGAAGAACACCAACCAGAAAGCCACGCTGACCAGCACCACGCTCTGCCCTTCCAACAGGGCTTTGACCGTGGCGGAGAGGTTGGTCAGCCGGTCGGCCCCGAAGAGGCGAGCAATGGGCACATGGACCCAGAAGGTGGCCAGCAGAAAGGCAAACAGTAGTAGCAGCAGTTTGTAGCTGGCCAGCGCGCCCACCCACAAGGTGCCATACTGGATGAATACCGCCATGTGGAAGACCGCAGTGGCGGCCAGCACTGCCAAGGCCATTTTTCGAATCATGGGGTCGGGTTGAAGCGACGCCTTACGCTAGGGCGAGGGTCGTGGAAAGAAGAAAGTGAAGGTAATGGCCCTATTCAGTGCCTTGGAGGCCTGAGTACCACCACGGAGCAACAAGGCAAAACTACCAGGTTGCCCGGCGAAAAGCGGCATTCGGTCGGCCAATTCACCCGGCTCCTATCCCGATTCATTGCCCCGGAATCCGCCTTCGGCAGAAAGCACTTTCGGACGGGCTCAACGCGGGGGACTATTGTGCCATCCTATCCGCAGCCGGGCGCTGCATTCCCCTCTTTTCACCGTCAAACCCCACCCATACCACATGAAACTGCCTTCTTTTGCCAAATCCCTGCGCATTTCCCGAACCCGGGTGTTGTGGAAACTGACCAAAGCCGCCCTGGACAAGGACCGCCCGGTACTGGTGCAAATCGTGGTAACGCGCCGCTGCAACCTGGCTTGCGGCTATTGCTACGAATACGACAAGGTGTCGAAGCCCGTGCCGCTGCAAGAGTTGAAAGCACGGGTTGACGCCTTGCGCAAGCTAAAAGCCGTGTTTGTGACGCTGAACGGCGGTGAGCCCCTGCTGCATCCGCACATCGCCGAGCTGGTCCGTTACATCGCGGAAGCCGGCATGGTGCCGATGATAAACACCAACGGCCACGTCCTGAAGGCCCCGCTAATCAAAAGCCTGAACGAGGCCGGTCTGTTCGGGATGCAGCTCAGCTGCGACAGCATAGAAGACAACGAGGTAACCGAGAAGAGCATGCGCCGGCTGCGCCCCAAACTGGAGCTGTTGCGCCAGCACGCCCAGTTCATGGTGCGGGTCAACGGGGTGCTGGGGTCCGGCAACCCGGCCGAGATGGAGGCCGTCGCCAAAGTCGTTGTCGGCTTGGGCTTCGGGTTTCAGTGCTCGTTGATGCGCGACAGCGCCGGGCAGGCCCTGCCCTTGAGCGAGGCGGCGCTGCAGGCCTACCTGCGCATTCGGGCCATGAAAGGCCGTCTGCCGCAAATCCTCAACGATAACTTTCAGTTGCCCCTGGCCCGTGGTGAAAGCAAGCCCTGGAAATGCCGGGCCGGGGCGCGCCACTTCGAAGTCGACGGTGCCGGCTTGGTGCACCTGTGCCAGCCCCGAACCGGCTCGCCGGCCAAGCCCCTGGCGGAGTACTCCGTGGAAGATATTCGGAGTCAGTTCGACTGCGGCAAATCCTGCTCGGCCCGTTGCCCCATTGCCTACGCCCACCTGGGCAGCCGGCTCGACGGCTTCCGAAGCCAAAAAAGTGCCCAAGCCTGATGGAATTGAGCCTCATCATCCCAGCCTTCAACGAAGCGCAACGCATCGGGCCCACGTTGCGGCGCGCGCATCGGTTTCTGGCCACGCGCCCCGCGCGCTTTGAAATCCTAGTGGTCGACGACGGCTCGACCGATGACACGGTGGCGGTGGTCACGGCCCTGGCCAGCGAGCTGCCCGGTGTGCGCGTGCTGTGCTCCCCGGCCAACCGGGGCAAAGGCCATGCGGTGCGCCTGGGCATGCGGGCGGCAACAGGCCATATCCGCCTGTTTTCCGACGCCGATGGCTCGACGCCCATTGAGGAACTGGACCCGTTGCTCCAAGCGCTGGCCGAGGGGGTCGACGTTGCCATCGGCTCGCGCTACCTGGTGGCGTCGCGGGTCACGCGGCCCCAGCCTTGGTTCCGCCGGGCCTGGAGCCGCCTCGCGAACCGGGTCGTTCAGCGCATGCTGCTGCCCGGCGTGGCCGACACGCACTGCGGCTTCAAAGCCTTTACAGCCACGGCGGCCGAGCGCATTTTCGGCGCCTGCACCGTGGACGGCTGGTCGTTCGACTTGGAAGTGCTGGCTCGAGCCCGCGCCTTGGGGTTCCGCATCCGGGAAGTGCCCGTGCGCTGGGAAAATGACGAGCGCAGCAAAGCCCGCCTGCGGCAATTGCCGCAGGAGCTCCGTTGCGTGTACCGCCTTCGCCAGCAGCTTCGGCAAGCGGAAAAGCCAGTAGGTAGCCAAGGGTGAAGCAGCGCCTGAAATTCAACCGTTTATTTATTGTCTTCTGGAATGGATGCTTTCGTTTTAGCCCTAATTATTGCTGTTGTAGTTGCCTGGCGGGTGTGGGGCCTGCCCAAGCGTCTGCTGGAGTTGCAGGAAGAGGTGAAAAATCGCCAAGCTGAGTTCAGCAAACGGCAGGCTGAGTTGCAAGCAGAGCTGCTGCGCTTGCGCGAACAAGTGGCCGGTCTGCTCGAAGCGGGGGCGCCGCCCACAGCAGCTTCGACGGCCGTTCCCCTGGTTCGGCCAAGCGCCGTTGCAACGTCCTCTTTTGGGTCAGTTGGTGCCTCGGAAGCGGAAGCCGCTCCGCCTAGTTTGCCAGTCCGCGAGCCGGTTGTGCCGGTGCCGCCGGTGGCCGTGCCAATTACCCCAGCACCCGCTCCGGTCAAGCCGGCGGATGCGGCGCCCGTCTTCCTATTGCCAGCTTCGCCGCTGGCGTCGGTGCAACCACCGCTCTTACCAAAGTTACCGGCTGTTCCAGCAGCACCGAAGCCAGCGCTTGCACCCGCGCCGGCTTCGGTTTCACCGGTCCCGGTTCCAGCAGTCCCGGTATCCACGCCAGTGGTGCCCGCGCCCCCGGTTCCTACGCCCGTTTTCGCGCCGATTGTCATCCCAGCCCAGGTAGCGGTTCCGGCTGCAAGCCCCATAACGGAGACAAGCTCCGTGGCTGCCTCTGAGCCGGTAATAGCGGCCCCGGGTCCGCCACCTTCGCCATCCGTCCCGCCAGTTCCGCCCCGGCCGCTGCGGCGCCCGCCTCCCCCGCCGGAGCCCACTGGGCCCACCTGGTGGGAACGGGCCGCGACCCTTATCCTTGAAAACTGGACCGGTATTCTCGGGGCCGTGGTGCTGGTCACGGGCGTCGGCTTCTTGGGCATCTACGCGGCGTTGCGGGTGAGTCCGCCGTTGCGGTTTCTGCTGATTTGCGCGTTCGCGGCTGGCCTGTTGGGCGTGCGGTGGGCGCTCCGCCAGAAAAGCTTCGCGCGGCAGCTCAACAGCTGGCTGCTGAGCAGCGCGGCGGCCATCTTTCTGTTTGCCTGCGTGGCCGCCGTGAGCATCGAGGGCCTGCGCTGGGTCACCGCGCCCTGGGACTACCTGCTGCTACTTGCCGGCGTGGGGGCCAACCTACTCCTGGCCTGGCGCGCCAGCCGCGAGGAAGTAGCCACGCTGCACGGCGTGCTGAGCCTGGTGGCCCTGGCGGTGCTGCCGCCCACGGCCCTCACGCTGGGCACGGCGGCAGCGGTCACGGCGTTCACCATCGTCATCACGTACCGCCAGCGGTGGAAGTACCAGCTGCTGCTCGGCATTGTCAGCTTCTTCGCCTTCCACCTCTACTGGCACCGGCAGCTAACGGACATTCCCAATTTCCTGCGCCTGGTGGCCATGGCGCTGGTGGCGCTGGTGGGCATAGCCGCAGCCGTGGTTCAGTACCGCCGCGTATACGCCCAGCGGCGGTTCGAACCGCTGCTTTTTACCGCCCATCTGCTCAACTGGACCTGTCTGGGCATCAACCTATACCTATACAGCACGGGCTCCATCTGGAAAACCATTCCGCTGGCCCTGGGCGCGCTGCTCACCTTCTGGGCCGGGCGTCAAGCCAAAAAGCTCGGCATCGGCTGGCTGTTCCAGACCGATACCATCATCTCGCTCATTCTGGCGCTAGCCACGGCCCTGTCGCTGCAAGGCTGGCACGCCACCACCTTCGTTATTCTGTTGTTTATGCTGCTCGAAGCGATGCTGGTGGCGTTAATCATGGCCCGGCAACGCGAAGCACTGGTGTACCGCGTGGCCCTATTTGCTGCGTGTCTGGCGGGCGGTGGCCTGCTGTTTTTCGCGGCCCTCAACGCCGATTCCAGCCTGCCCCAGGTATTGTATCGCAATGCCTTCTTGCTGGTCCTGGCGGGCTGGGCGGGCCTGGCGTTCACCCAGCTCACGTATAAGCAGCCGCTGCTGCAAGCTGAGGGGCCCAACGCGAAGGCTTGGGTTGGGGCTAACTCCCCCGCCGAGTCGGCTCGCAACCTGCTGGCGGGCTTTGCCGGGCTGGCCGGCCTGCTGCAGGCCGGGGCCGGGCTATTGCTGGCGCGGGTGCTGTTTACCTGGGACCACGCGCCCGTTGCGTTGCTGCTCGGTGCCCTGCTGGCCATGGGTTCCGGCGCTTTGGCCCTGGCGGCCTGGGTGCGCACCGCTTCCCAAGCTCCGGCCTGGGTACGGCAGCAGCAGCTACTATTGGCGCAGGGCTTCGCGCTGCTAGCCGGTCTAGGCCTGCACGAGTTGGGCCTGAGCTGGGCGGTGGTGCTGGGCATCCTCTACGCCGAGAACGTGGCCGTAGCCTTGCTGGCTGCCCAGCGGCGCGAGCCGCTGCTGTACCACATTGCCCAAGCCGGAGCCTTTCTGGCCGGTGGCGGCTTGTTGCTGACTACGTGGGCGAAGGTAAACAACGCTTTGCCCCGTGAGCTGTACCGCGACGCCCTGGTGCTGGCCCTGACCGGCTGGCTGAGCCTGGCATTCCTTCGCTGGGCTTACCGGCAGCTCTCGGCTCCCGGCTCATCGGAAATATCCGAAACAACCCAACGCTTGCTTGGTGGCTTCGCGGGACTGGCTGCATTGCTGCAAGCCAGCACGGGCCTGCTGCTGGCGCGCGTGCTGTTTGGCTGGCAGCAGGCGCCGGTAACCGCGTTGCTGGCAGCACTCCTGGTAATGGGGGGCGTCGCGCTGGGATTGGCTGCTTGGTTGCGCGCCGAGCCCCGGCTACCCGCCTGGGTGCGGCTGCTGCAGCTGTTGCTGGCGCAGGCATTTGCCCTGCTCACGGTGTCGGGATTGCACGAGTTAGGGCTAAGCTGGCCCGTGGTGCTGGGCCTGCTTTTTGCAGAAAACATGGCGGTGGCCCTGCTCGCCGCCCGGAAGCGGGAGGTCTTCATCTACCGGGTTGCCCTGGCTGGAGCCTGCTGCGCGGGATTAAGTTTGCTGCTACTGGCCCTAGGCAACGCCGACCACGGCCTGCTGCCGACACTTTACCGCGACGCCTTGGTACTGGCGTTGGCCGGCTGGGCTGGAATCTTATTGGTTGATTTCACCCACCGACAACTACTGCCTGCGCGGCACGCCGAAGGGCTGGATGATGCGCAAACCGACCGCGACCTGTTGGGCGGCATCGCTGGGCTGGCGGGCTTGCTGCAGGCCGGCACCGGGCTGCTGCTGGGCCGGGCGCTGTTCAGCGCACCCGGAGCGCCGGTGGCTTGGCTGCTGGGGGCGCTCCTGGGCCTGGGGGGCATTGCGCTGGGCCTGGCGGCTTGGGTGCACGCCCAAGGCTTGCTGCCCCGTTGGGTGCGGCGTCAGCAACTGGTATTGGGGCAGGCGTTTGCCGTGCTGACCGTGTTGGGCTTGCACGAAGTAGGCTTGAGTTGGCCTGGAGTCCTACTAATTCTGTACGCCGAGAATCTGCTGGCCGCCCTGCTGGTGCATGGCCGCGACGAAGACGACCTGTTGCACTTGCAGACCTACCTGTTGGTGCTGCTAGCGGCCTTGTTGCCACTGCTGGTGCGCTACACGTCGCCGGGAGCCTTCGGACCGGAAGTGCGGGCGGCCTTGCTCGTCGGGGCGGCCCTGCTCACGGTGGGCTACCTGCTGCGGCACCGGTTGCGGTCGGAGGTGGGCGGAGAGTACGCGGTGCTGCCACTCGGCGGCACCTTGCGGTTGCCAGTGCTGGGGCTGGCCGTGGGCTGGCTGCTGCTCAGTGGCGGCGCGCTGGTATACGACCAAGCCTGGGCCGCCTGGGCCATGGTGGGCTTGCTGGGCGGGCTGCTGTACCTGCGGCACCGGGTAGCGGCGCCGGGCGTTTGGGCCGGACTGCTGCTAGCCGCTGTAGGCTACCTGGGCCTGCAGTGGAGCTACGCGCTGCAGCCGCCGGTCGGGCAGCTGGCCAGCGCGGGGGCCGTGCTGCTTTACCTGCTGCCCACCTTGGCAGTGCCGTTGGTGGGCGCCTGGGTGTCGTGGTGGGCGCCGGCCCAACGGTTCGTGCGTGGTCCATGGGTGTATCTGCTGGGGCTGCACCTAGTGGTGGCGTTGGTGGCCGCCGTGCCAGCGGGCCACATGGCTTACCTCTCGCTGGGCTTTATCGGGCTGGCAGGTGCCGCTTTTGCCGCGGCCCAGGTGTGGCGCCGCCGCTTGCCCAACGAGGCGGCCGTGTGGCGGGGCGGGCTACCCGACCGCTACCTACTGCACCTCAGCTACGGGCTACTGATGGCGGGCCTGCTCACGCATGGGTACCTCCTCGCGCTCAATGAGCGGTTCTTCGGCCAGCCTGCCGAATACGTGACGGCGGCGCTGCTCTTTGCCACGCTGACGGCCCTGGCGTTGGCGGCCCCGCCCGCTACCGACCCGGTGTACAACTCCTGGCGCCGGCTGCACCCCTGGCTACCCGAGGCGGCGCTGCTCTTTGGCACCGTCACGCTGGGCCACCACGTGCGCACGCCCTGGCTGCCGCTGTTGTGGGCCACGGGCGCGCTGGTGCTGACGCTAGTGGCTTCCAGAATCCCGGCGCGCTTCCGGCGATTGGCTGCGTACGGCCAGCTCTACTACTGGCTGGCTGCTGGCACGGCCAGCCTGGCCTGCCTGCGCTACATCACTCCGGAGCAGCTTCTCAGCTTCGATTGGTGGGGGATTTCAGCGGCCGTGGCCTTGCTGTTTGCCTACGTGGCGCTGGCGCTGCAAGCGGTCAATGCTCCTCCTGCTGGCATCTCGCCCGCCTGGGAGCGGCTAGTCCGCCCGCCGCGCCGCGTGCTCGAAGCTAGGCTGCTCTATCCGGCTTTCTTGGCGTTCACGCTGCTGCTCGTGCAGTCGTTCGACCACTCGGTGCTCACCGTGCTGCTCATGCTGGAAGTGGTGGCCGTCTTTAGCACCAGCCTGCTGCTGCGGCGTCAGGATTTGCGCTACCTCGCCCTGGCCTGCATGCTGGGCTCGCTGCTCCGGCTGGTGTTTTTCGACCTGAGCCGCAGTGGTACCATCACGCGCGCCTTCGTCTTCATCTTCATGGGGCTGCTGCTGCTGGGTATGAATGCGCTGTATGCCCGCTTTAAGGCTCGTTTTGCCCCGGATGAGTCGGTAGAAGACGATGAAGCACCAGAAGCCCTTGCCAGCCCGGACGTTCAGGTAGAATAAGGGTGGCCCGCTTGCCATGGCTCAGCCTGTGAGCTCAATCTGCACTAAGGTCCGATAGCCGACTCCGCGGGCGGATGCCCTGCCTGCCTGTGCGCGTAGAGCAAGACACGGCGTGGTTCAATTTCGATACCGAGGCCTCGCGCTGCATCTATTTATCCGACGCGTTGAAAGCTTGCCTGCTGGCCGCACCGACTGCCGGCCAGCGTTCTGGAACCGGCAGAATGGCACGCGACATACGCGCACCGGCTACTTGGCTAGCGACCTGTGCATCGGCACCGTGACCTTGTCTAAGCCGCTGGGCCGTTTTACGCCCCGCCCCGGCGCCTTATTGGGCTTGCTTCCTGCAGCAAGTGCCGTCACCTTCGGCTTAGCACGGCAGCGCGTCCGGCGGGTCCGCATGGGCACAGAACCGCTGGTCATGCCGGAAACTGACGCGCTGGATACTCCTGCGAAATGAATTCTGCCCAAGTTCGGCGCGGGTAGTGCTGCACGACTGTGCAAAAGCACGCTAGAAACGCGCTCCACATGGTCAGCCGTAGCAAAGTCGCAGCCCAGAAATACATGCGTTTTTACGCAAAAAAGGAGGGGCACCTCGCTAGTTAGCGTGTTTTGCATGTATTATGCTGGCGATTAATTCATTATGTGTAAACCCTCACTGCCTTTTACTGTAAGTCCAGGGTTGGCTGGAACCATGTAAACACCCGGCCGCTAATGCCGCCTTACACGCATGTTGTACTAGGCTGCTGTGCTTCAAGAAGCGTTGCAATGGTTGCTGCGGGCGACACGGGAAGCTTTCCATGCTTTGCATACCCGCTAGGGGTGCCTTGCCCATCAGCGTGTGAACCATGGCGCGCGATGCTAAGCTAGACGAGGAAACAGCGGGGCACCGCAGGGACTGACCGGTAACCTGCCGTCATTCTCCAGGCTTCGGCGCGCACTACCATTCGCTTGCGCAGGGCGGCCACCTGCTGTGACATAACAGTAATCGGCAGGATAAGGTCGGCCACTAGTGATTGGGTGGCTCACGACTTCGGCCCGTCACGGGAAACAACGTGACCAATCGTACTAGGGGAGCCCGCATTTGGCCTCTGCCAGTAATTCTTCGTCAGGCGGAAGAAGCGTGTTTTCACAAAGAGGGGCCGAAAGGAATTGTTTGCCGTACATATGCGTCATGGTTTGACGTGTGTTTACGGCAAATGAAATAGGCAAGTGGCCTGAAAGAGTACTGGTCACGACCGTCTGACACGGGTTCGCCTGATAACTGCGCACATGCAGACCTTGCTTGGGCCAGATTCGCCTATCTTCCCGTCACATTCTCTTCGCCGGTTCTACTTTGACTTATCCCGACTTCGCGGCCCGCTGGCAAAAATCCGGCGGAGCCGAGCGCGCTAACTATGGCCTCTTTTTGCAGGACCTCTGCGACCTGCTGGGTGTGTCCCGGCCCGACCCCACCACCGACCAGCCTGCCCAAGACCAGTACGTGCTGGAGCGCGCTGTCACCTTCCAGGATGGCCCCAAGAAAAGCACTGGCCGCATCGACCTCTACAAACGCGGCTGCTTTGTGTTGGAAACAAAGCAGGGGGTTAGTGAATTGTCTGAAGTTTTAGACACTGATATTAAAAAACGCACGACGCACGACGCACGACGCACGACGCACGACCGGCGTGAACTGGGTCTAAGTCCTGAAAAACGACGCAAAGGCCACGCGTTACGAGGCACAGTCCAGTGGGAGCAGATGATGCAAGCCGCCCGGCAGCAGGCGCTGGGCTACGTGCGCGCCCTGCCGCCCGACGAACCACGGCCCCTGTTCGTGCTGGTCGTGGACGTGGGCTACTGCATCGATGTGTACTCGAACTTCGCCGGGGTCGGCGACTCCTTCGTGCCCTTCCCCGACCAAGCCCGGTTCCGGCTACCACTTTCTGCCTTGGCCGACGAAGGCACCCAGAAGCTGCTGCGCCAGGTGTGGGAGGTACTCCGCGAGTTGGACCCAAGCCGCCGCGCCGCCCGCGTGACGCGGGAGCTGGCCGGCTACCTGGCGGGCGTGTCGGCCCAGCTGGAACGCAGCGGGCACCCGTGGCTTCCCAAGCTGAGGGTCGCGAGTTCGAGCCTCGTTTCTAACTCATTTATTAACAGACATTTATCTTCTTTGCTAGGTAGCTGTTTTGGTTTTGGTGCCTGTTTTGGTGCCTACAAATATTCTCGCACGAGTGATTCAGATGATTCCGAATCTAAAGGTGCGCTATCTACTATTGGGATTGAGGAGAGCCTCACTAAAAGTAAGCTAGGGCCTATTCTCAAGAATATTTGGCATAGCAAAGGCGTAATAGGCTTATTTTCAAGATGAAGGCGGGCCGTGTGTTGCTCGCTGATGGTAATTGGGCGCTGATTGCTCCGCTGTTGCCCGGCCATGTGGGCTGGCGCGGGTGGTGGGGCGCACGGGTCTGCCCTGGCGAAACATGCCCCCGCCCCCAGGGTAGTGGCACCGGGTGCTCGTGTGTTGCAGCCGCTGGCGCACCTGCGGCGTGGTAGGCTTGGGCGCTGGCTGCGCTACAGACTGTGGGCCAAGCCGTGCTCAGTCCCGCCAGCGGCCCAACAGGTGGTGGCCGATACAGCTGATGATTCCGATGCCCTCCGGACCCAAACCGCCATAACCGGCGCGGCGACCGTGATTCCATCCCGGTCCAACCGCCTCGTACTCCCCCATCTCGACCCGCTCACCTACCGCGACTGCAACCAGGTCGAGCGGCATATTAACCCACTCAGGCAGTTTCGACTCGTGGCTATGCGCTACCATAAGCTCGCCGACTCCTATGTCGCCTTCGTCCAGCCACGCACCATCACCTTCTGGTTGAATTGAGAACACGCCTTAGCTCGGGTGGCTGTAGCGTGTCCGTGTTTCGGCTTAGAGGAATCCACTCTATCAGTCCGGGCAGCCGGCGGTAGGGATTCTGAGTATGAGGCGGAACCCGCTCGGAGAGCCGAAAGAGAGGCACTTCTTTGTCGAAGTAGTGCTGCTTGCCTCGCATCCGCATTCTACGAACCGATGGACTAACTGGTCACACGTTCTGCAAAAGCTAAGAGGACTTTTATCATCACGGCGCAACAGCATGCCAGATGATGCGCATATGACAGATTTTTAGCGCGTTCAGAGGGCTGCTTTTACACTGCTGCCCAATAGGTCGCCCTGGGGCAGGGCGATGGTCCGGTAGGTGCCGTTGATGCTTAGCCGGATGTGTTGCAGCGTACGGGTGGGGTCGGCTACCCACACTTCGGGCCGCGCAGTCGTGCGCTTATAAATCAGTAGGCACGGACTGTCGGCTACGATGCTCAGGGTGGCACTGACGCGCAGCTTCTCGGGCTGGTAGAAAGCGGCCAACACCCGGTCGTTGAATTTAATGGCCTGCACGGCGCGGGCATTCGCCAGCACCTGCACCGGAAAATGGCGGGCCACGTCTCGGGCCTGTTTCTGACTCAGTCCAGTTTGCAGCGCGTAGGCGTAATCCGACTGCTGGCTTTGGGGCAGCAAAATGGTGCAGATAGTCCGCACGTCGGCCGCGCTCGCCACCGGCGAGGCGACATCGACGGCCGGCCAGGCGCTTTTTTTGGTGCGTATCAGCGTTTTTGGCTGGCTGCTTTTGGACAGGAAAAAGTAGCCGATGCTGTCGTGCCAGAGCCAGCGCAGGCTGTTTGGGGTAGCCTCCGTGCTCACCAGCGGGGCCTGATAGTAGCATTGGTTGACGGTCGTCACCACGTTTTTGGTGTCTTTGGCTTCGATGCCGGCCCCCAGGGCCACGAGCGTATTGCCCACCAGGAAATAGCTTTTGCGCGCCTGGAGGCCGAGCCGGTCGTAGGCCATAGTGCTCAGGCCCGCGACGCCGTCCGACACCTGGCCCACGAAAGTGGCCTGGTTGCTGGATTTCAGCACCTGGGCGTCGCCGGGTGCCAGGGTGGTGTCGCAGGTGGTGCCGGGCAGCATGGCCCAGTTCCAGTACGCCCCGATGTCGCGGTATTCCCGGCCCGTGCGCTGCACCAGGCTCACGCCGTCGTTCAGGTAGGCTCCAAGCTGGTTTTCTCCGTTGATGGATTCCAGCTTTTTCACAAAGGGGCCGTGGGTCTTCACGCTCAGCGAATACTGGTCCCGCGCCAGCTGGACCATGTAGCCGCTGCGCCAGAAGCTCTGGTTGCCCCGCAGCTCGCAGGCGGCATCGGCCGGGCCGGCGAAGCCATCGAGGAAATACCGGCAGGCCTGGGCCGGGTTGAGGGCACGCACCAGCTGCAAATCGTCGTAGAGCACCTGCCCGCGCTTGCCGGCGGCCCCGCTCCGCCATTGGCGGCCGATAGTGGTCAGGTCCATCCCGCCGCGAAACACCGTCCAGCGGAGGCCGTTGGCGCAATAGTCGAACAGCACGCGCTGCTTTTCCGGCGTAAAAGCGTAGCCCGTGCCCTCCGTAACAGCCAGCCAAAAAAGCAGGCTGTTGACGAAGTGCAGGCCGTAATTGCCAAACTGCAGCATGGCCCCGTGCTGCTGAAACGAATAATCCGGCTGAATGCCCTCGCCAGTGGTGACCTCCACGACCGAAGCCATGTTTTGCAGCGCCTGGGCCAGCCCGGCGGCATCGTGGTGCAGCAGCGCCACGCGCGCTTCGATGTCGTGCTGCCAGATTTTGTTCTGCCCCGTGGGGTGCGCCTGCGCAATGCGCGGGCGCAGCACATCGTCGAGAAACGCCCGCTCCGGGGCGGTGGCCTCGGCTCCCAGCATCAGCAGCAGACTGGAGTAGGCAAAGGGCGTATTGATTTGGTTTTGCCACCAGTTCGGACAGCGAAAATCGTGGCTTATCCAAAACGCCAGCCCGCGATGCAGGGCCGCCAGGTACTGCGGGTCGTGGTTGCGGTGGTACTGCCGGCTCACCAGCAGCAGGCGGTACAGGTGCCACGAGGGCGGCCAGGCATTGCTCAGCGTCGATTGATAGTCAATATCCGGCCAGGCACCCTCCGGCGTCAGGGAGGCGTAGTAGCCCGCGCCGTCCTGCGCATAGTGGATGTCGCCGCTCAGCTGGTAGCTCTGCTCGCTGGCGTACGCGGTGTCGGACAGTAATAGCCGCACGCAACGGCTGCGCACCAGGTCTACTTCCCTCGCCTGCGCCCCCGGCTGCTGCGCCCAGGTGCTGCTAATGGAACAGCCGGTAACGAATACCACAAGCGCAAGTATCAGCTTCACGTTTTTCAAGTTTGAGGTCAACAGGCAGGTAAAAAAACGACGGCTGGCTTAGCGCAGCGCGTCGAGGGGCACGGCATCCATGTCGGTGTATTCGCGGTTTTCTCCGGCCATGCCCCAGATGAAGGCGTAGGCCGCCGAGCCGCAGCCGGTATGAATGGACCACGGCGGCGAAAGAATCGCCTGCTCGTTGCTCACCCACAGCGGGCGGGTTTCGGTGGGCTCGCCCAGCAGATGCAGCACCCGCTGCCCGGCCGGCAGGTTGAAGTAGAGGTAAGCCTCCATGCGCCGGTCGTGGGTGTGGCTGGGCATCGTGTTCCACACGCTACCGGGGGCCAGCTGCGTCAGCCCCATCACGAGCTGGCAGCTCTGGATGCCTTCGGCGTAGATGTACTTGTAGATGGTGCGCACGTTGGCCGTTTCGGCCGCGCCCATTTGCACGGGCGTGGCCTCGGCCTGAGTGCGGCGGGTGGTAGGGTGCAC
>JALYUI010000344.1 GCA_030853845.1 Bacteroidota bacterium
AACTGGGCCAGCTTGAGGGCAATGGCAAACGACTTCTGCTGGCCTTGCGAGCCGTGGGACTTTACCGGCAGACCGTCCATCAGAAACACGAAATCATCGCGGTGCGAGCCAGTGGTGCTACGCTGCATCATGAAATCGCGGCGCTCATTCAGGCGCAGCAGCTGGGCGAAGTCGGCTCCGAGTAATTCGCTTTTGTAAGTAAGGTCCACCTGCTCGCGTCCGTCGGCAAGCTGCTGGTAGTGCTGCCGGAAGATGGGAACATACTCATCGAGAAAAGCCGCCCGTAGCTGCGTAAGCTGCTGCCCGATGGGAGCCAGCTGCTCATCGAGGGCCAGCAGGTAGTCGCGGTCGAACCCGTGGGTGCCGACGCCCTGCTTGAGCACGGCGTTGCGCTGCCGGAGCAGCGTGTTGTAGGAAATCAGTAGCTCCAGGAAGTCGTGGTCGAGCTGAGCCATCAGGCTATCGAAATACTTGCGACGCTCCTCGCTGCCCTGCCGGATAAGGTCGGTATCGTAGGGCGAGATGAGGACTGCGGGGTAGCGACCAATGTGGTCGGCCATGCGCTCGTAGGGCTGCTTATCGTGCGTCACCGTCTTTTTTTGGCCCTGCCGCAGGCTCACCTGGATAACTTCCTGGATATCAGGAGAATCATTCGTAAAAATCCCTTTAACTACAAAGAAATCAGCGCCTTGCTTAATGCACAGGACATCGGAAGCAGTGATGGCACTTTTGGTGAGCGAGAGGTAATGAATAGCATCCAGCAAGTTGGTTTTGCCGCTGCCGTTGTCGCCGATAAAGCAGTTGAGACCGGGCGAAAGTCGCAGGGCAGCGTCATCATAATTTTTAAAAAAAAGCAGCTGCAGGGAGTCGAGAGTCATAAGGTGCGGATTTGCCAGCAGTTTTACGTAATTTCGCCCTCCCAACGCGAAATATTTCTTTTCTTTAAACGTGCTATGGCGGATACGAAAGTAAAAGCTGCTTCTAAAAAACCAGCCGCCGCAAAGGCAGCCAACGGCAAAGCGGCCAAACCCGCTGCTCCGAAGGCTACCAATGGCCAGGCCAAATCTGCCTCGAAAGGAAAGAGCGCGGCCGACGAAGTCGTGACCGTAACTCCGCCCGAAGCGCTGCTGCCGGGCAGGAAAGCCTCGGGCAAGTCGGCCCCGGCCCAGCCCCAGGTGAAGTTCAGCAAGGCAGAATACCTGAGCTGGTACGAGCAAATGCAGCTCATGCGCAAGTTTGAGGAGAAGGCTGGGCAGCTCTACGGGCAGCAAAAAATCAAGGGCTTCTGCCACCTCTACATTGGCCAGGAGGCCTGCGTCGCCGGGCAGGTGTCGGCGCTGGAGAAAGGTGATAAATACATTACCGCCTACCGCGACCACGCCCACCCGCTGGCCCTGGGCACTTCGCCCAATGCCGTGATGGCCGAGCTGTTTGCCAAAGCCACCGGCTGCTCGAAAGGCAAGGGCGGCTCGATGCACATGTTCGATAAGGAAGTTGGTTTCATGGGCGGCCACGGCATCGTGGGTGCCCAGGTGCCGATGGGCGCGGGCATTGCCTTCGCCGAGAAGTATAACAAGACCGGCAAGCTCTGCATCTGCTCGATGGGCGACGGCGCGGTGCGCCAGGGGGCCTTGCACGAAGCCTTCAACATGGCCATGCTGTGGAAGCTGCCGGTGATTTTCGTGATTGAGAACAACGGCTACGCCATGGGCACTTCGGTGGCCCGGACGTCGAACGTGACCGACCTCTACAAAATTGGCCTGAGCTACGACATGCCCTCGGAGCCGGTGAACGGCATGCGCGTGGAAGACGTGCACGAGGCCGTGGCCCGTGCCGCCGAGCGCGCCCGCGCCGGCGAAGGCCCCACGCTGCTCGAATTCAAGACCTACCGCTACAAGGGCCACTCGATGAGCGACCCGGCCAAGTACCGCACCAAGGAAGAACTGGAAGATTACCGCCACCGCGATGCCATCGAGGGCGTGCGCCACACCATCCTGACGAACAAGTTTGCGACCGAGGAAGACCTGACTGCCATTGATGAGCGCATCAAGGCCGCAGTGCTGGAATCGGTAGAGTTTGCCGAGAGCTCGCCTTACCCCACGCCCGATGAGCTGTACAAGGATGTGTACGTGCAGGCCGACTACCCTTACATCCACGACTAATTTAACCGGGCCGCCGGCCCTCCCGCAGCCCGTGTGTGGCTGCTGAAATACCCTCCGTAATGTCGAAGATTCCCTACACTGGCAAAAGCCAGCAGGCCCTCCAGGGCAAGCAAGTAACCCAGAGCGTGTCGGCCGACCCACTGGCCCCGGCCGAAAACCTACCGGCCGAAAACCCGTTGCTCGAAGACCCGGACGCCCTGGCCGCCCGCCTCGTCGAAACCGAGGATTTCGTGCGCAGCAACCGCAACCTGCTGCTCGGCATTCTGGCCGTGGTGGTGTTGGCGGTAGTGGGGGCCTTCGGCTTCTACACCTGGCGCACCCAGCAGGACTCGAAAGCGCAGAGCAGCATGTTCCGCGCCGTGAACCATTGGGAAGCCGACTCGCTCAACCAGGCCTTGAAAGGTGACGGCAAGGCCCCCGGCCTGGTAACCGTGGCCAATGAGTACGGCAGCAGCAAAGCCGGCAACCTGGCCAACTTCTACGCCGGCGTGGCTTCGCTGAAGAAGGGCGACTACAAAGCCGCCCTCGACTACCTCGAAGACTTCAGCTCGGATGACTACCTGGTGCAGAGCCGCGCCTACTCGCTGATGGGCGACGCGCAGCTGGAACTGAACAAGCCCAAGGAAGCCGCCGACCTCTATGCCAAAGCCGCCGACCACAACGCCAACGAATACTTCTCGCCTGCTTACCTGCTGAAGGAAGCCACGGCCCGCGAGCTGGCCAAGGACAACGAAGGTGCCGTGAAAGCCTACGACCGCATCATCAACGAGTACCCCACGGCCCAGGAAGTAGCCGAGGCGCGCCAGTACAAGGCCAAGCTCGAAAACTAAACCGCAGTTTATCGCGGGTTTAACCGTGATAACCGTTGTTATAGATTGCGCCTCTCCGTGCGGGGAGGTGCAATTTTTTTGAGGGCCTTGCTGAACATGGCCAGCCGGCGCAGACGGTGGTATCAATGAATGCCGCGTAGTTTTGCGCCATCAGCGTAACTAAGGCGAAACCGCGAAATCCAGCGATATATGGCAACTTCAATGCAAAACCTGAGCGAGTACGACGCTTCCTCGTTCATCGACATCAGCGAGAAGAAATTCGGGCTGGTGGTGGCCGAATGGAACCGCGACATCACCGATGTGCTGAGCGCCGGAGCCTACGAAACCCTGCTCAAGCACGGCGCAGTGGCCGACCACATCTTCCGCAACACCGTGCCCGGCAGCTTCGAGCTGACGCTGGGAGCCCAGTTTCTGGCCCAGCACGACGAGATAGATGCCGTTATCTGCCTGGGCGTGGTGATTCAGGGCGAAACCAAGCACGACGACTACATCTGCCACGCCGTGGCGCAGGGCATTACGCAGGTAGGGCTGAAATTTAACAAACCGGTCATCTTCGGGCTCGTAACCACCAATACGCTCGAACAGGCCTGGGACCGGGCCGGTGGGCAGCATGGCAACAAGGGCGTGGAGGCAGCCGTGGCAGCCATTCAGATGCTGGGCTTTTAATCTAGCGGGGAAAAGCGCCAGATAAGCCGTAGATTTGCACCCGCAAAACCTGCGGATAAAGGCTATGCCAAAGGAGTTTGAAGCATTTTAAATGCTGCCAAACCATTTAGCAGTCGCTGCCGTTAGGGCCGCATTACGCACGAGTATTCCTTCTTATTCCCTTTTTTCTTACTCAATGAACGACGACAACATTCGCTATTCGCGGGAGGACCTGAATGAGTTCGACCAGATTATTCAGGATAAGCTGACGGCGGCCCGCAAGGAGTTGTCGTTCATCAAGGAAACCCTGAACCGAAGCAACGACATGGGCACCGACACCACGGCCTCCTCGGCCAAAGTGCTGGAAGACGGTGCCGATACCGCCGAAAAAGAGAGCATGAACCAGTTGGCTTCGCGCCAGATGAAGTTCATTCAGCAGCTCGAAAACGCCCAGATTCGCATCAAGAACGGCACCTATGGCGTGTGTATCGGCACGGGCAAACTCATTCCGAAGGACCGCCTGCGGGCCGTGCCCCACACCCAGCATTCCATCGAAGCCAAAATGGCCCGCCGCGACTAAACGGGGGCTTTTTGCGAGTCGGTATCAGGTTGCCGGTAGTCAGAAATTTTATTTGGGTTAACGTTGTTGACCCGCTTCTGACTACTGAATACCTGATACCGACTACTCATTTAAACCAGTACCGTAGCGATACGGCACGCAACTATTTCTCCCCATGGGTAAGAAACATTCCTCAGAAGATAAAGCGGACCGTCGCGGCGGCCGCAGCACCGGCGGCCCGGGTGGCTTCGGCAACAGCGCCGGCCGCCCCAACAGTGAGCGCGGCGGCAATGACCGTGGCGGCACCGACCGCGAGCGCGGCCCGCGCAACGGCGACCGCCCCGCCTACGGCAACGGCCGCCCGGCCAGCAACGGGGCCTTCGGCCGTCCCTCGAACGGGGCGTTTGGCCGACCAGCTGGCGGCAGCGGCTTCGGTGGGAAGAAGTTTGGGGAGAGTGGTGAGAAGCGCCCCTACGGCAGCAGCTACGGCGGCGGCAAAAGCTTCGGCGGTGGTGCAACCGGGGGGGGCAAGCCCTTCGGCAGTGACCGGCCCTGGGAGCGGCGCGACGATAACCAAAGGTCAGCGTCAGCTAGGCCCAGCGCCGGCAAGGAGCAGCGCACCGGCACCAGCTACGGCCGCAGTGCCGAGCGGCCTGAGCGCCCCGGCTTCGGCGGCGACCGCGACCGCAGCGAGCGTGGCCCGGCCACCGATGCCCGGCCCATCCGCGAGTATCAGCCGAAAGAAAACTGGTCGGGCCAGCCCTACCGCCGCGACGGCGAGAAGGCCGTGCCGCGTGGCCAGCCCGGCGAGCGCAACCGCAAATTCCAGAAAGGCAACCCGAACGAATCGTTCGAGGAGCGCGCCCCGCGCCCCGGCGGCAGCTTCGGCCGCAGCACCCCCCGCGAAACCGAAGGCTTCGAGCGCGGAGCCGAGCGGAACGACGAGCGTGGCCCCAACCGGCCCATTCGGGCGGCCCGGCCGTTTGAGGCCAACCCGCCGCAGCCCCGCGAGGAGCGTGACGAGAGGCCCGCGCGCCGCGACTTTAATATCGAGCGCGCCGAAGCCGGCAATGCCGACTACCGCGCCGACCAGGCCGCTTTCGGCCGGAAGTTTACGCCCGGTGCGTTTGGCCGCCGCGATGGCGCGCCCGCCGGCCGCAGCAGTGGCGAGCGCCCCGGCAGCTACGAGAAGCGCGCCCCCGGCGAAAAGTGGACCCCGGCCCCCGGCAGCTTTGCCGAGCGCCGCGAGGCCCTGAAAGCCCAGGAGCGCGGCGTGCGCCGCTCGGGTACCGGCTACGGCGCCAGCGCCGACAAGCCCCGCCCGGCCCGGCCCGTGCTCGACAACCGCGCCGACAAGCCGAAGTATGGCGAGAAGGCCGGCGAAGCACCCGACTACAAAAACCTGAAGCACTACGAGCAGGACAAAACCCGCGGCAACAAGCGCCGCCGCGAGGAGCTGGAAGACTTTGGTGCCGACGAAACCCGCCTGAACCGCTACATCGCCAACGCCGGCATTTGCTCGCGCCGCGAGGCCGATACGCTGATTGCGGCCGGCGAAATCAAGGTTAACGGCGAGGTGGTGACGGAAATGGGCTACAAGGTGCAGCCCGAAGACACGGTGCAGTACGGCAAAACCAACCTCAACCGCGAGAAGTCGGTGTACGTGCTGCTGAACAAGCCCAAGGACTTCATCACGACCACGGAGGACCCTGAAGGCCGCCGTACGGTAATGGAGCTGGTGGCCAGCGCCTCGAA
>JALYUI010000356.1 GCA_030853845.1 Bacteroidota bacterium
GGTTGTAGGCCAGGGTCAGGTTCTTGAGGCGCACGTAGGAGCCGTCTTCCAGGAAGCGGTCCGAGTAGCGGGCGTTCTGGTTGGGGTCGCCTACCACGGCGCGGGGCACGTCGGTGTTGGGGTTGCCAGGCGTCCAGTGGTTCAGCACGCGGGTGCTTTGGTTGCGAGCCTCGCCCAGGTATTCCAGCGTTTCGCGGTTCTGGTTGTAGATGTCGTTGCCGAAGCTACCCTGGAAGAATACGCTCAGCTCCAGTCCTTTGTAGGTGAAGTTGTTCGTGACGCCGGCAATGGCCTTGGGGCTGGGATTGCCAATCACCGCGCGGTCCTTCTCGTCCACCACGCCGTCGCCGTTGTTGTCCTTGAAGCGGATATCGCCGGGGGCCGCGTTGGCCTGGTACTTGGCACTGGAACTGCCACTCAGCTGCTGGGCGCGGGTGTTCAGCTTGTCGATATCATCCTGGTTCTGGAAAATGCCGTCCACCTGGTAAGCGTAGAACACACCCAGGGGCTGGCCTACCAACACGAAACCATTGTCACTCAGCGGGCGGCGGTCAATCACGTTGCCCTTTTCATCCACCGACTTGCCCAAATCGAGCACCTTGTTGCGGTTCATGGTCAGGTTCAAGTTGGTGGTCCAGCCGAAGCCGCCGGTGGTAGCTGACTGCACGTTAGTCGTATTCAGGCCCAGTTCAATGCCCTGGTTCTGAATGCTACCCACGTTCTGTAGAATTTTCAGGTTTTCGGCCCCGGTGCTCAACGGAATATCCACCAGCAGCAGCAGGTCCTTGGTGTGCTTGCGGTATGCGTCGGCCGTAAAAGTCAGGCGGTTGTTGAACATACTCAGGTCGAGGCCGGCGTTGTACTGGTAAGTGGTTTCCCAGCGCACGTCGTTGTTGCCGATGTCGCTCTGGGCAATGCCCGGGGCCACCGTGCCCCCCACGCCGGGGTAGCCAAAAGTGACGTCATACTGCGAGAAGCGCTGGTAGGTGAAGAACTCCTGGTTGCCATTGGCCCCGAAACTGCCGCGCAGCTTCAGGTCCGAAACCACTTTATTCTGCGGGAAGAAGCTTTCGTTCGACACCCGCCAGGCCGCCGAAACGGCCGGGAAGTAGCCAAACTTGTTGCCGGTGCGGAAACGGCTGGAGCCGTCGGCGCGCATGCTCAGCCCGAGCAGGTAGCGGTTGTCGTAGGCGTAGTTGGCCCGGCCAAAAAAGCTGAGCAGGCCCCACTCGTCGGCGTAGCTGCTGGGCTTGCTAAACACCGAGGCTGCTCTCAGGTAAGGCACGGCATTGGAAGCGTAGCCCGTGCCGCGCGCGCTCGACGTAAAGCGGGACGACGCCTGCATCGACTCGCCGGCCAGCAGCGTCAGGGTGTGCTTGCCGCCCAGGCTGGGGTTGTAGGTCAGGGTGTTGTCCTGCAGCCAGATAACCTGCTGGTTGGTACCGGTGGCGCCCTGGCCCTTCTGGCTTTCGGGCGAGGTGCGGGTGCCGGGGTAGTTGCGGGTCAGGAACTCATTCTCAATCTGGTTGCGGAAGTCGATGCCCGCCGTCGAGCGCAGCGTCAGGTTCTTCAGAATGTCGAGCTCGGCATACACGTTGCCGATGGCCTGATATATGACGGCCTTGTTGCTGCTTTCCAGTAGGTTGCCCACGGGATTATCGACGTTGGTGGTGAGCGTGCTGGTGCCGTAGGTACCGTCGGCGTTGCGCACCGGCACTAGCGGGCTTTGGGCCAGCGCGCCGAGCACGGTGCCCGAGTTGCCCGCGCCTTTCTCGCTGCGCGAGCTGTTGTTGTTCATCGTCCGGCTCAGGTTCAGGCTGGTGCCGGCCCGGAAGCGGGTGCTCAACTGCTGGTCGAGGTTGAGCTTGAAATTGTAGCGGTCGAAGCCCGAATTCAGGCTGATGCCGTCCTGCTTGAAGTAGCCGCCGGCCAGGTAGTAGCGGGTTTTCTCGGTGCCGCCGCTCACGTTCAACTGGTAGTTCTGGATGTTGGCCGGCCGGTAAATCTCGCTCTGCCAGTCGGTGCCGGTGCGCACCGTGTCGGGGTTGAACAGGGGCGACAGGCCCGAGCCGGCCCGGATGTCGTTGTAAATCGAGGCAAACTGCTGCCCATTCAATAGGTCGAGCTTCTTGCGAATAATCTGCCGGCCGAAGTAGGTGCTGAAGCCCAGCGTGGCCTTGCCCACCTTGCCGCGCTTGGTCGTAATCACCACCACACCGTTGGAGGCACGTACGCCGTAGATGGCCGCCGCCGCCCCATCCTTCAGAATATCGATGCTCTCGATGTCGTTCGGGTTCAGGGCGTTCAGCGGGTTGGGGCGCTGGTTGCCCACGGCCAGCTCCTGGTCGTAGGTGGGCAGCACCGGCACGCCGTCAATCACATACAGCGGTGAGGCGTTCAGGTTGAGCGTGGCGTTGCCGCGAATCCGCACGTTGATGCCCGCGCCGGGCGCGCCGCTCGGGGCCGTCACCTGCACGCCGGCCACCTGGCCTTGCAGGGCCTGGTCGAAGCCCGCCACCGGCTGGCGCTCCAGGGCCGCCGCGCCCACCGAGGCTATCGAGGTACTCAGCTGCTGGCGGCTCTGGGTGCCGTAGCCTACCACCACCACCTCGCTCAGCCTAGCCACGTCTTCCTTCAGGCTAATGGCCAGGGCGGGCATTCCGGCCGTAACCGTTTCGGTCTGCGATACGAAGCCTACGAAGCTGAACAGCAGCGTGGCCCCCTCGGGCACGTTCAAGCTGAACTGTCCATCCGAATTGGTGCTGGTGCCCAGGGTAGTGCCCTTCACCAGCACCGTTACGCCGGGCAGGCCCGCGCCGTCGGGGCCGGTTACGCGGCCGCTCACCGGCACGTCCTGCGCGCTGGTGGCAGTAGCGGTTAGGGGCCGGGCAGTGGCGGCCACTGGGGCCGCGTTGCTCATTATCAGGTAATAGTCGTCGCGCAGCTTCTTGTAGCGCAATTCGGCCTGAGGCAGCACGGCCGCCAGCTTGCTGTCGAGCGTGGCCACGCCGACCTGGGGCACCACGCGCTTGCTGCCCACCAGCGCGCTTTCGTAAAAAATCGTGACGTGGTGGTCCTGCTCCCACTGGTGCAGCAGGTCTTTCAGGGCCACGCTGGGGCCGGCTTCCGGGCCTTGCTGGGCGGTATTGGCTTGCACCTGATGCAGTGCCAGCAGCTGGGCGGCGGCCGGCGTTGCCGAAGCCTGAAATACCAGCAGGCCGGCCGTGAGGCAGGCCGGCAGCGCGTAGTGCCGGCGCAGTTGCGTAGGAAGTCGTTTCATAAGGCAGTGGGAATTTTGCGGATTTGAAGAGGACGGCAGGTGCGCCGGGGGTGGCTGAAGTTGGGAGGGGCTTAGTGCGGGGCGGCCGGCTGCTCCGAAAGCACGATGCGGCCCGCCTCGCGGGTGGCTTTCAAATGGAAGGTTTCCTGTAGGGCCTGGAGCAGCACTTCGAGGTCGCCCACGGGTACGGTGCCGGTCATGCGGCGCTCGGCCAGCGCGGAGCTGTTCACCACCACTTCCACGCCATAAGTGTCCTGTAGGCGGGTGGCCAGCTCGGCAATGCTGGTTTCTTCCAGCACCAGCTGCGCGTCTTTCCAGGCGGCGTAGGGAGCAGTATGCACCGCCTTATGCACGGCTGCGGCGGGCTGTGAGTCGCGGGTTTCGAGCAGCTCGCCGGGCTTCAGAATCACGTCGGGCCGCTGCTGGTCGTCGAAGTTGATGCGCACCTTGCCCGAGAGCAGCACCACCCGCGCCTGGTCGCGCCGGCGGTACACGGTGAACTTCGTACCCAGCACCTCCACCGCGAAGCCGGCGCGGGTGTGCACCACAAAGCGCTGGTTGTTGGGCTGGTGCTTCACCGAGAAGTAGCCTTCGCCGTCGAGCCACACTTCGCGGGGCTTGCTGGCCGCCCAGCCGGCCGCGTAGCGCAGCGTGGAGTGCCCGTTCAGGGTGGCCTCCGAGCCGTCGGGCAGCTTAATGGTGTGCTCGAACTGGGCGGACCGCGCTCGGTCCTTGGTGACCACGGTCCAGCGGTCGTCCCACATCTCCCAGTC
>JALYUI010000367.1 GCA_030853845.1 Bacteroidota bacterium
GCCCCGGGCCGGTGCCCGTACCCCTGCAGCACCCCCGCTACGGCTCGGCCCTGGCCGACGACACGGCCCTGCCCACCGGCCCCATCGTGGGCTACGTGGGTATCCCGTTCTTCGACTCCGAGAAGGAGCTCAGTACCAAGCTCACGGAGCTGTTCACCACCATTCTTAACATCTTCACGCTGATGTTTCTGGTGTTTCTGGGGCTGGCCTTCGTGGCGGCGCGGCAGCTCACGGCCCCGCTTAAGCTCATCACCGCCAAGCTGACCCAGACGACGCTGACCGGCGAAAACGAGCTGCTCGACTACCGCAGCTCCGACGACGAAATCGGCCTGCTGGTGCGCGAGTACAACACCATGCTCACCAAGCTGGAGGCCAGCAAGCGCGAGCTGGCGGCCCAGGAAAAGGAGGCCGCCTGGCGCGAGATGGCCCGGCAGGTGGCCCACGAAATCAAGAACCCGCTCACGCCCATGAAGCTGAGCCTGCAGTTCCTGCAAAAGGCCATTGCCGAGCGCCGCCCCAACTCGGAGGAGCTCATTGGCCGCATCAGCCAGACGCTTATTACCCAGATTGACGTGCTGAGCGACATTGCCACCAGCTTCAGCACCTTCACCAACCTGCCGGCCATGCGCCCCGAGCGCCTCGACGTGGCCGCCGTGCTGCGCCGCTGCGCCGCCCTGCACCAACCCGATACCGACGACGGCGCGCTGGCCCTGCGCCTGCCGCCCGATGCCGAAACCGGCCGCTACGTGGTGTACGCCGACGAAAACCTGCTGGTGCGCACCTTCAACAACCTGCTGATAAACGCCCGGCAGGCCGTGCCCGAGGGCCGCGCCCCCCACATTGCCGTGGCGCTGGAGCCCGTGGGCACGGGCAGCGTGCGCGTGGCCATCCGCGACAACGGCGCGGGCATTCCCGAAGAGGTTCAGGAGAAAATATTCGTACCCAACTTCACTACCAAGGCCACCGGCTCGGGCATCGGGCTGGCGGTGGCCCGGCGCGGCATCGAGAGCGCTGGGGGGCGCATCTGGTTTGAGACGCGAGTGGGGGAGGGCACGACGTTCTTCATCGAACTGCCGCTGGCCGGGTAGACTAACAAGCAAAAGGTGCCGACGCGCGTGGCCGGCGCTTGGCCGGCAAGCGAATTATTCTACCATCAGGCGCGTGGCAGCCGTGCTACACCGCACGAGGTAGAGGCCAGCCGGCAGCTGCTCCAGCTGTAACGGGAGTGTGGTAGCCTGGGCGGGGAGCTGTAGCTGGCGCACGGTGCGGCCCTGGGCATCAACCAAGGCTACTGCGCGGGCCGATGCTGTTGGCGCAACTGCCAGTGTGGCATTGTAGCGGGCCGGGTTGGGGTACAGAACCAGTATCGGGCGCGGCTGGGCGGGTGCGGTGGCCGTGGGCGATAATACCACGAAAGCTGTGGTACTGACTACGGTACTGCCGGGCGTGACCACCTGTATCGGCCCGCTGGTTGCTCCGGCGGGCACTACTACCCCGGTAATCTGCGTGCCGGCCGCATTCACGGTGAACCCACTGCTGGCAGTACGGTTCGTGGTGCCTGAGAATACGACAGCTACTGCGCCTTGCAGGTGCTGGCCGCTGAGCGCAATAGTACTGCCAGTAGCCGCGCTGGCCGGCTGGGCTCCGGATACGGCCAGCGGCTGCGGGGCCGAATTCAGCAATACCCCCACGGAGGATGAAGCGGAATTGGTGGTGACCATGTCCAGGCGGCCATCGTTGTTGAGGTCGCCTAGCTTCACAGCATATGGGGCGCTGTTGGCTCCGGTGCTGTATTGAAAAGGCGTGCTGAACCCCCCCGGGTACCCCAGCAAGAGGCCCACAGCGTTGGCCCTGGAGCTTGCGAGTACGATATCGGGCCAGCCGTCCCCGTTCACGTCGCCAACGGCCACGCTGTGGGACAGCAGACCAGCCGAGGCGTAGTACGTAATCGGGCCGAGGCCGCCCGGCCGGCCCAGCAGCACGCCCACGGTCTGGCCACTCAGTGCGTCTTCGGTGGTCGTGACCACATCTAGCCACCCGTCGCCGTCCATGTCAGCCAGCGCCACTCCGATAAAATAGAAATTGATGCCGGCTGCCCCGTTTCGAAAAGCAGCGTACGTGACCAGCGGCGCAAAGCCGCCTGCTTGCCCCAGGAGTACGCCAATGGTGCCCGACTTACTGTTGCCAATGACGATGTCGAGCCGCCCGTCGCCGTTCAGGTCGCCCAGTGCCACCGCAAACGGGTCGTTGTTGGGACCAACATAGTACCGAACTGAGCGGGCAAAGCCACCGGCCTGGCCCTCTAAAACATTGATGCTGTTGTTGCCCAGGTCGGCCAGTACAATATCGGGCAAACCGTCGCTGTTCATGTCCCCCACGGCTACATTCTGAATAATGCCGCCGCCCGTTTGGTAAGAAGTCAGTGCCCCAAACCCGCCCGGCTGGCCCAGCTGCACGGCGGCCTGCGCGGGCCCGTTGCATCCGGTCACGAGGTCAGGCCGCCCGTCCTGATTGACATCCGCTACGGTCAGGTCCCACGAACCCGGCACCGATGGATAAGCGGTGACCGCACCAAAAGTGCCGCCCGGCTGCCCCACTAATACGCTGGTGGTGCGGGTGGTGGCGTTGTTGTCGCCGGCCACGATGTCCAGCAGCCCATCACCATTGATGTCGGCCAGCCCCAGGCCGTAGGGGCGGGTGCCGGGCACCGTGGGGAATTGCATGGCCGGGTCGAAGCCCTGCGCCCAGCTCCCGACCGGGGCAGCGGTAAGGGCCAGGAGCAGGCCCGTAACTGCCTGGTATGGAAAGAAAATACGGGCGAGGGAAATGAGTAGGCGCATCGCGGGGAAAGAAAATGGAACGCTAAAGTTATGCCGAGGCCGGCAGACTTTCAACTGGTTGATTATCGCTGGGCCGAACTGCTGGACACAGTCCGGCCCTATTTCTTTCAGGGCACCAAAACTTTGAACCCCGGCGTTGTGCGTGTACATCGCCGACCTTTACCGCATGATTCGCCGCTTCCGCCTGTGCTTCCCCCTCGTGGGCCTGCTCGCCGCGGCGCTGATGTTGCTACATTTTCAGGCCCGGGCGCAGGGGCGGCCGGGCCGTACCACCACTACCGAAGCGCCGCCGCCCAGCACCCGGCGCTGCCGCTGGGTGCGCCTGGCCGCCGGCCGCGACACCACCAGCTTCGCCCTGAGCGATTCGCTGACCGTGGTGCCCTCCTCGGTGCTGGCCAACGGGCGCGGGCTCGACTACGATGGCCGCACCGACCGCTTCCGCTGGGTGCGGCCGGCTCCGCGCGACAGCAGCGGCGCACCTCGGCCCGACTCGCTGCTGGTATGCTACCGGGTGCTGCCGCTGCGCCTCACGGCCGCCCGCTTCCGCCGCCCGACGCGGCTGATGGACAGCCTGGGCTTCCGCCTGGGGGCCATGACCACGGAGGATTTCTCGGTGAAGGAGCAGATTCTGAGCACGCCGGGCATCAACAAAACGGGCAACCTCTCGCGCGGGCTCAGCTTCGGCAACACCCAGAACGTGTTCGTGAACTCGGCCCTGAACCTGCAGCTGGAAGGCCAGTTGGCCGAAAACATCCACCTCACGGCCGCCATTTCCGACCAAAACGTGCCCTTCCAGCCCGAGGGCAACACCCAGCAGCTCCAGCAGTTCGACAAAATCTACCTCACCCTCACCAACCCCATCTGGAACCTGACGGCCGGCGACGTGGTGCTGCGCAACAAGCCCGACTACTTCCTGCGCTACTACAAAAACATCCAGGGCGCGGCCGCCGAGGCTAATTTCGGCCCGCCCATCGTGGGCCTGTCGGGCTTTGGTCCGAGCCAGGGTGTGGCCAATGCCACCTTCCTCAACGGCGTGGCCGGCCAGGTGCCCAACGGCGGCCTCGCCGGCCCCTCGCCGGCCACCCTCAACCCGCCCGCCATCAGCCAGCCCCAGCTCACCGACCCGAACCGCCAGGGCCAGCCGGTAACGTCAGGCTCCCCCCTCTCCGCAGGAGAGGGGGGCCGGGGGGGGGAGGTGACCAGTAGCGGCGTGCGCAAAGGCCTCGTGTGGCGCTCCTCCACCTCGGCCGCCGGGGGTGTGGCCAAGGGCAAATTCGCCAGCCTGACGGTGCCGCCCATTGAGAACGTGCAGGGGCCGTACCGCCTCAGCGGGCCGAATGGCGAGCAGTTCATCATCGTGCTGGCCAACTCCGAGAAGGTATACCTCGACGGCCGCCTGCAAAGCCGGGGCTTCGATGCCGACTACACCATCGACTATAACCTGGCCGAAGTCACCTTCACCCCGCGCCACCTCATCACCCGCAACTCGCGCATTCGCATCGATTTCGAGTACTCCGACCTCAACTACTCCCGCTCGCTGGTGGCGGCCAGCCACTACCAGCAGCTGGGCCGCCTGAGCGTACACGGCAACTTCTACCAGGAAGCCGACAACCCCAACAACGCCCTCAACCTGAACCTGAGCGACACCACCGTGCTGCGGCAGCTGCGCCGGGCCGGCAACGTGGCCGTGGCTGTGGTGGCCGGCGGCGACTCGGTGGCCTACAACCGGACCCGGGTGCTGTACCGGCGCGACCCGGGCACCGGGCAGTTCAGCCGGGCCGTGGGGGCCGACACGCTGCGGGGGGTGTACGACGTGCGCTTCACCGACGCCGGGCCGGGCCTGGGCACCTACGACCTCTCGACCGACCCCGCCGACCAGAGCAGCAACGGCCGGGTGTACCGCTACGTGGGGCCGGGCCTGGGCCGCTACCTGCCGGTGCGCCGCATTCCCACGCCGCTGCTCAAGCAAATGGCCACGGTGGGCGTCAGCTACCAGGTCGACAGCAGCACGACGGTGTTTGTGGACGCGGCCCATTCGCGGCTCGACCGCAACCGGTTTTCGCCGGCCAGCGACCAGGACGGCGCTTTCCGGGTGGGCTACGTGGTGACGGACCGCCGCCTGCCCGATGCCCTGGCCGCCGTGCCGGCCCTGCGCGGCTACCGCCTGCGCTCGAACGTGGACTACGAATATACCGGCAAACGCTTCGCGCCGATTGACCGCTACCGCGACATCGAGTTCGACCGCAACTGGAGCAACGTGAGCAACACGGCCAACGTGGGCGCGGCTGCCGCGGCCCGCGAAGACAACATCTTCAACCTGGGCCTGGGCCTGAGCCGCGACCTCAACCACAGCATCAGCTACCGCCTGAGCCGGCGCTTCCGGCCCGGCGAGGTGAACGGTACCCAGCACTGGCTCGACGCGGCCCAGCAGGTGGGCCACCTGCAAATGCGCGGCTCGCTGTTCCTGCTGAACTCGCAGGCCGGGCGCTACAGCTCGAACTGGGCGCGGGGCGAGGCCACGGGCCGCTACGTGGGCGGCCGCGTGGTGCCCGGTTACGCCTACCGCTTCGACAAGAACCGCGTGAGCTCGACCAGCACCGACACCGTGCGCTCGGCCAACTACTTCGACGAGCACGACGTGTTTGTGCAGAGCCGCGACTCGGCCCGCACCCAGTTTCGCCTCGACTACACCTACCGGCGCGACCAGGCCCCCAACCGCGAGCAAACCGCCCTGACCCCGCGCGGCACCGCCCAAACCTGGCAGGGCACCCTGGCTGCCCGCCCGGGCAAAAACCAGGACGTGCGCGTGCTCGGCACCTACCGCGACCTCGACTCGCTGGGCCGCGCCCGCAACCAAACCGTGCTCGGGCAGCTGTTCTACAACGTGGGCCTGCTGCAAAACCAGGTGCGCTCCGAGCTGAACTACAGCGTAGCCACCGGCCGCGAGCTCAAGCGCGACTACTCCTTTCTGGCCGTGCCGGCCGGGCAGGGCACCCACTACTACGCCGGCGACCTCAACGGCAACGGCGCGCAGGACAAGGACGAATTCTTCGAAGCCCAGACCCCCGACGCCCAGTACCGCACCTTCATCAAAGTGTACCTGCCCACCACCGACTACGTGACGGCCTACACCAACCGCCTGGCCTACCGCCTCACCACGGCCGCCCCGCGCGGCTGGCGCGAGGCCGGCGGCTGGCGGGCGGCCCTGTCGCGCTTCGCCACCCTCACCAGCATCACCGTCGACCGCCGCACCACCGACCCGGCCGTGCTCAAGCGCCTCAGCCCCTTCAGCTTCAACAAGGAAGATGCCCAGCTGCTGGCCTTCAACCAGCTGTTCCGCAATACCCTGTACTTCAACCGCTCCAATCCTATTTTCGGGGCCGAGCTGACGGTGCAGCAAACCCAGCAGAAAACCCAGCTCGTGCAGGGCTTCGACCTGCGCAACCTCAGCGCCCAGAGCCTGCTGCTGCGGCGCACGCTGGCCACTTCGTTCACGGGCCGCCTTACGGCCTCGCGTGACATTCGGGAGGCCAGCAGCAGCTACCTGGCCAGCCGCAACTACCGCTTGCTCAGCTACTCGGTGCAGCCCGAAATCAGCTTCCAGCCCACACCCACCCTGCGCCTCACGGGCACCTACGCCCACACCCAGAAGCAAAACACCCTGCTGGCCGACCTGCCCACGCTGCCCCTCCCCACGCCCGCCGAAACCCACCCCGGCCTCTTCGACGACCTCGGCCTCGAAGCCCGCCTGAGCCAGGTGAGCAAGCGCACCATCTCGGCCGCCACCCACTACACCCGCGTGCAGTTCGACGTGCCGCCGTCGGCCCTCAATTCGGTGGTGGCCATCGAAATCCTCAACGCCCTGCGCCCCGGCAGCAACTTCACCTGGAACCTGAACGTGGAGCAGCGCCTCAGCAACGGCCTCAACCTCACCCTGGCCTACGACGGCCGCAAAGCCAGTGGCCTCAACACCGTGCACACCGGCCGCATGCAGGTAGCCGTGCTGTTTTAGAAGCGGGGTTAGCGTTTTCGGACTAACTGATAACGCAAAATCCCCCGCCTGAAAACCAGAATGCTATCGGAAAGAGTCGTGTCTTTGGCTGCTTCAGTCGCTGATAAAACCGTATACAAGCGCAACGTGTCGGGGCGGAAAACGGCAGCCAGTTCGTGTTGGTGTTTGGTGTACATATCAAAAATAATTTCATCGCCAATGACCGGGCCAATAAAGTCTTCCATCACGTGATACTTGCGAAAAGGGATTCCGCTGACGTAACCAGTAGGTGAAAACGTAACCTGGACCCGATGCCCCAAAGAATCAGTTCCCTCATACTTGCCCGCGACTAGAATTTTATTCAACGGATAATCAACCGCTTGATGAAAGGCTTGATTTGATTCCGTGCCTTGGGCACTGGCTACTAAGGTTTTCTGGTAGCGGTTTTGCCGGATGAGTTTACCGCGCATGCTGTATTCCAATAAGAAAAGGGCGGTATCCGCCGCCGAAATCCGGTAGCTGATTTCGTAGCGTTTGCCCGTTTCGGAATGTGAGCGCAAAGGCAAACTATTGGGTTGCCGGCCAGTGCGGAAATAAATGCTGGCCTCATCGCCCTCGTGCATATTGTAGTTCAACTGCATAAGGGTGCTGTCGGCTGCCACGGCGGCCGGCGCGATAAATAGCGAAACGGGTACGTCGGCCGAAATACTATCCGCCGCTATTTGAGGCGAGTGCGTCCGGCGTAGCACGCGCAGGTAACTGGTAATCATCCACCCACCGCTGATAATCGGCCCGAAGCGCCGGGCCAGCGAAGGAGCCGCCGCTGCCAACGTAGCGGCAGTATCGGGGGCCACCGCCGCCGCGGCCGTTTCGGTGCGCGTGGCCTCGGTCTTGCTTTGGCACGACGATAAAATCAGCCAACCAAAGGCAGCAACCAGTAAATGGTAGTTCAGACGATGCATATGGAAAAACTCAGACTGCGGTAGAGAATGAATCGAAAGGTAAAGATTCCTCACCCCTTTGCCGGGCGCAGCTGTTGCAGCACCAGTTCCCAAAGCTGCTCGTAGGGGATGATTTCGATTTCGGCGAAAGCCTCGCCGGGCGGCGGGGTCTGGGCCAGGGTGTCGAGGGTGGCGCGGCCCCGGTGGCTGGCTTTGGCCGGGTCGAAGCCGGTGTCGGCCAGCGTGCGCAGCAGGCGCAGAAATAGGCGGCTGCGCTGGGTTTCGGCCGCGTTCAGGTGGCGCTGCTGGTACTTGCGCAGGCGCTCCAGCCGCACCAGCGCCTCGTCTATCTGCTGCCGGCGCAGGCAGTAAAGCAGCTGCAACACCAGAATGGCCACGTTCGGACCCTGCTTGTCGCGGCTGAACTCGGGCAGCCGGAGCGCCCATTTGGGCGTGGACGAGATGGGCGCGCCGGCCGAATTGGGGCCGGCCGCTAAATCGAGGTAGCCCTGATATAGCTCCCATTGCTCGAGGGCCAGCGGGCGCAGCTTGGCAAACGAAGGGTTGGCCAGTACCGTTTGCAGGAGCTGCCGGGCGTAGTCGTACTTTTTGCTGTGCAGAGCCAGCAGCAAGTGGTTTTCCTGGAAAGTAAACCAGTTGCTTGACGTGGGGGAAAAGTGGCGAATGCCTTCCTGGGCCAGGCGTAGGCCCTTGGCTGGCTGCCGGCTGCGCAGGTAAGCAAACACGCTCATAAACGTGTTGTAGCGCACGTCGAAGCGGCGGGCATTGAGCTTGCCCTGCCCCAGCTGCCGGGCGGCGGCCGACGTCAGGCGGATGATGCCGGCGAAGTCGCCCTGTAGCTCCTCGTGGGCCATTCGCAGCTGGTAGAGCCACAGGTAAGTGTTGAAGGTATTGGCGCGCCGGTGCAGGGCTTCGAGCCGTTGCAGACGCTCGGGCAGCTCCGGCAGCATGGTGCGCCGGCTCTTTACCGTGGCCAAAATGCCCAGAAAAGTGCTGGTGTACAGCCGCTCCGCCTCGTCCTCCAGCTGCTGCACCCGCAGTGTCTTTTCCAGCACCCGGTCGACCTTGGCGTATTCGGCCGGCTTGCGCAGCTGCGCGTAAATGAGGGCCAGCTGGCGGGCGCTCTGCACCGCGTAGGTCGTGAATTCGCCCGCCCGGGCCTCGCTGAGGCAGCGGCGTAGCAGGCGCTGGCTCAGCACGTACTCGCCCTCGGCAAACAAAGCCGTGCCCTTGTGCAGTAAATCGAGGCATTCGAGCTGGTAGCGGCGCGATATCAGGCTGCGCGGGTCGCGGTGGTCCAGAAAGTATAGGTGGTTGAGCAGCTTGGCCTGCACCCGGCCTTTCAGCCGGCGCAGGGCCACCTGGCTGGCGGCTGTGGCTTCACCATACAGCGCCTTAGCCACCTGCGTACTGGTGGGGGCCTTGGTTTTCAGCAGGAGCTCCACCAGCTGCTGCTCCTTCAGCAGCTCGCCGGTCTGGGGCGGCAACAGCGGGAGCGAGGGCAGCCCCCGAGATGTCACAATTTGCGCCAGATTCGCCAGCTCATTCATGCCGTTAAAGCGGTTTTTCGGCTAAATATAGGCTTGGCAGGCCCGAAATGCCCGCCAACTGCCTGTCCTTATTTTCGGTGATTCTTCCTTTTAGCCAAGCAGCACACTCAGCACCTTTGTGCCCGATACCAAGCCATGCAATTGAGCTTGCCAGCCTAATGTCCTGAAATCATTCAATCTTGACTCTCAGGAACTAGGCAAAAGAGGCATTTCGAGATTGTAAGCGTATTTTAGGGATGGTCAGGTTCTGCGTAATTCGGTCTTAAGCCCTGTCCTTTTAATTGTTGTTTCTTCCTTTTTTGAGCTGCTTTAGCGCGGTATTTTTGTAGAAATATTGCTTGTAATCAATAATTTGTTCCTGATTCCAGTCTGCTTTATTCATTAAGAGTTATCGTTTTTCTATCGGCTTGTTTGGCAGGTGTAGGAACAGGGCCGCCCGCGGGTCCAACTCCAGCCTGCTAATGCCCGATGTTGCTGCCCGCTTTTCATCCGGCCTTCTGCAAACAAGTCGACCAACGTTCCTTTTTCCTGCTCCACTCGGCTTTCCGGCCGAATCCAGCCCGATAAAAACACTTCGTTCCAGCCTGCGTTAGTCAGCGGCCAGCCTCATGGGGGGACGGCCGCCCGCTACGAATCCGCTCATCTGTCCACGAGCCGGCCGGACGAAATCAGCGAGAGCCTGTACCGATTTCGGTGCGGGTTCTTTTATTTTCGGGCCGGGCCACATCAGGCCACATCAGGCCACACGGGCGCGGGCCGCCAGCCGGGCCACGCGCGCCGCCAGTCCAGCTGTGAGTTCGCGCTGCTTGTAGCACAGTGGCAGCGCAGTGCCCGACTGGAACGCGCGCACCGTGATTTCGGCGCAGGCGCGGGCATCGCTCAGCGCATCGTGGTGGCTGAGCGGAATGCCGAACTGCCCGGCCACGTAGTCGAGCTTGTGGCGCTCGAAGTGGGGCCAGCAGGCCCGGGCCAGCTTCACCGAGCACAGGGCGTGAAAGGGCGGCACGGGCAGGCCGAAATCGCGGCAGGTGTATTCGAGCACACTCACGTCGAAGGCCGAGTTGTGGGCTACCACGGCCTGCTGGTGCAGGTAAGGCAGCAGCTCGGGCCACACGTCGGCCAGATTGGGGGCCGCGTGCAGCTGGGCTTCCGAAATGCCGTGCACCTGCTGGTTGCGCCAGTCCACGCGCAGCACGCGGGGGCGCAGCAGGGTGGCGTAGGTTTCCACAATCTGGCCGCCGCGCACCCGCACTACGCCCACGGCGCAGGCGCTGTCGCGCCGTTCGTTGGCGGTTTCGAAGTCGATGGCCGAGAAGTCGAGCCCGGCCAGGGCGCGGGAAATATCTGCTTGCATAACTCGCAAGTTAGCCGGGGCCGGGGCAATCTAGTGCCCGGCGGGACGGATTTTTGAGTCGTGGAACGTCATGCTAAGCCTGTTGAAGCAGCTCTGTCGTGCAATTAGAGCGGTTGCGGTGAAGGCTGTAGCGCGGACTCTGCGAGTCCGCGCTTGGGAGCAGCCAGGCGTTGCCACGCGCGGACTCGCAGAG
>JALYUI010000369.1 GCA_030853845.1 Bacteroidota bacterium
CTCTGCGAGTCCGCGCGGGGCAACGTTTGGGTTTCGTGCAGACGCGCGGACTCGCAGAGTCCACGCTACGAGTCTACGCTATTTCACCTCGGCATCGGTGCCGGGCTTTTCCACTAGCTTCAGATACAGAATTACGCTGCCCAGCAGCCCGCAAACCAGGTTAGTGAAGATGATGGACCAGTCGTGCAGCAACAAGCCATAGGCTTCCCAAAGGCAGGTGCCGATAAAAAGCATCACGTAAGTAGGCAGCGAAAGGCTGGCCGTAGAGCGCGTTTTGATTGTTTTGTAGGCCTGCGGCACGTAGGCGGTGGTGGTGAGCAGGGCGGCCACCGCGCCAATTACAGAAATCTGGTTCATCAGAAAAGCAGCTTACCGGAAGATGATTAGAAAGGGCAAGTTAAGCGCTGCCAGCCCGCGCCGGATTAGCCGTAAAAAAAGGAGCGGCCTGCCCCCTGGCAAACCGCTCCCATCTTTTCAATAAAACGGCGCTGGCTAGTGCTGATGGCCGCCTTCGCCGTGCGCGTGGCCGTGGGCCAGCTCGTCGGCAGTGGCCTCGCGTACGTCCTCCACTTTGCCTTTGAAATGCATCACCATGCCGGCCAGCGGGTGGTTGAAATCCATTTGCACGGCGCTGTCGCCGATGCTCACCACTTTGGCCTGCATGTGGTTGCCTTCGTTGTCGGCCATGGGCAGGAAGTTGCCGGGTTGGAGCATTTCTTCGTCGAGCTTGCCGTCGATGAGGAAAACTTCTTTGGGAATTTCGACCAGCGCCTGCTCGTCGTACTCGCCGTAGGCCTGCTCGGGCGTGAGGCTGAACTGAAACTCCTCGCCGGGATTCTTGCCGTCGAGCTGGGTTTCGAATTCCTCGGGCAGGCCGCTGTGGCCGAACAGAAACACCATCGGCGAGTCGGCTTCGGCGGATTCGACCAGCACTTTTTCCTGATTTTCGTCGGTTACGCTCAGGTCGTAAGTGATGGTGACGACTTTGTTGTTGCTGATTGCAGCCATGAGTGGGGAACGGGCCGGCGGCACCGGCCGTGGGAGAGAGGTGGAACCAAAAATTTCAGCCAAGATAGGCACGCCGGCAGAAGGGCAGGCTGAATTTGAGTAGAAACGTGATGCAAAGCGTAGCGAAGCATGATGTTCAATCGACTACTTGATTGCCCAACCCCTGCGCCGCAACCTTTACCTTTGTATTACCGCGCAACATTCGTCTTCCAACCATAGTTTTCGGGTTATGAACAAGTCCTATTGCCCCAGCCTGACCGAGTACAAGCGCCGCGTGGCCCGCGTAGTTAACATTGGTGGGGTGCCGATGGGCGGCGATTTCCCGATTCGCGTGCAGAGTATGACCACCGTCGACACGATGGACACGCTCGGCTCGGTGGAGCAGACGCTGCGCATGGTGGAGGCCGGCTGCGAGTACGTCCGCATTACTGCGCCCAGCATGAAGGAGGCCCAGAACCTGCTCGAAATCAAGAAGGAGCTGCGCAAGCGGGGCTGCAACGTGCCGCTGATTGCCGACATCCACTTCACGCCCAACGCCGCCGAGCTGGCCGCCCGCATCGTGGAAAAAGTGCGCGTGAATCCGGGCAACTACGCCGACAAAAAGAAGTTCGAGGACATAGAGTACACCGATGCCAGCTACGCGGCCGAAGTAGAGCGCATCCGCGAGCGGTTCCGGCCGCTGGTCCAGATTTGTAAGCAGCACGGCACCGCCATGCGCATTGGCACCAACCACGGCTCGCTGAGCGACCGCATTCTGAGCCGCTACGGCGACACCCCGCTCGGCATGGTGGAGTCGGCGCTGGAATTTCTGCGCCTCTGCGAGGAAGAAAACTACTACGACGTGGTGCTGAGCATGAAGGCCAGCAATACTCAGGTGATGGTGCAGGCCTACCGCCTGCTGGTGCAGAAGCTCGACGTGGAAGGCTTGCAGCCCTACCCCCTGCACCTGGGCGTGACGGAAGCCGGCGAGGCCGAAGACGGCCGCATCAAGAGCGCCGTGGGCATCGGCACGCTGCTCGAAGACGGCCTCGGCGACACCGTGCGCGTGAGCCTGACCGAAGCGCCCGAAGCCGAAGCCCCAGTGGCACGGATGCTGATTGACCGCTACACCGCCCGCGCCACCCAGGCCCGGCCCATCCGGCCGCTGGTGGGCGAGGAGCCGCTAAATCCGTTCCAGTATCAGCGCCGCATTACGCACGAGGTGGGCAACTTCGGCGGGCAGAACGTGCCCCGCGTCATTACGGACCTCTCGCGCCTGCCCCGGCTGGAATATGCTGACTTGCGCGCCGCCGGCCACCTGTACTCGGCCTTTCTCGACAAGTTTCAGATGTCGGACCTCGGGGCCGACTACATCTATAGCGGCGAGCGGCCGGTGCCGTTTATGTTGCCCAACGGCTTGAAGGAGCTCGTGAACTACCCGGCCTGGAATGACGCCGGCCGCCGGCTCGACCATTTCCCGCTCATCACGGCCGACCGCTACATGGCCGACACCCACGTGGGCCCTGGCCCCCGCCCCGACCTGCACCCTCAGCTGAATTTACTGGCGGTGTCGCTCGATACGCTGGACGCGCCGCTGCTGGCCCAGCTGCGGCAGGACAAGAACGTGGTGTTGCTGCTGTTTACGACGAATGCTCATGCCATGCCCGAGCTGCGGCGGGCTTTCTTTGAGTTGATAATCAACAACATCAACTGCCCTGTGGTGATAGCGCGCGATTACCCGCTGCAAGCCGCCGAGCAAACGCAGCTGGACGCCGCGACCGACGTAGGCGGTCTGCTCATCGACGGCCTGGGCGATGGCATCGTGCTGGGCACCCGCGACCTGCCGGCGGCGTCGCAGGACAGCTGGCTGGCCACCATCAATGGGCTTAATCAGCTCTCATTCGGCATTCTGCAGGCGGCCCGCACCCGCA
>JALYUI010000370.1 GCA_030853845.1 Bacteroidota bacterium
CACCCGTGAAATTGCCAACGAAGTTGTCCTGCTCGACATCAAAGAAGGCGTGGCCGAAGGTAAAGCCCTCGACATCTGGCAGAAAGCGCCTATTATCGGCTACGATACGCGCACGGTGGGCGTGACCGGCGACTATGCTAAAACGGCTGGTTCCGAAGAGGTCGTTATCACCTCGGGCCTGCCCCGCAAGCCCGGCATGAGCCGCGACGACCTGATTTCGGTGAACTCGGGCATCGTGAAGTCGGTGACCGAGCAGGTGGTGAAATACTCGCCCAAGGCCATTATCATCATCGTGAGCAACCCCCTCGATGTGATGACTTACCAGGCCCACCTCACCTCGAAGCTGCCCCGCGAAAAGGTATTCGGCATGGCCGGCATCCTCGACACGGCCCGCTACCGCGCCTTCCTGGCCGAGGCGCTGAACGTGAGCCCCAAAGACATCCAGGCGGTGCTCATGGGGGGCCACGGCGACACCATGGTGCCCCTGCCCCGCTACACGACCGTGGGCGGCATCCCCGTTACCGAGCTGATTGACAGCGCCAAACTCGACGCCATCGTGGAACGCACCAAGAACGGCGGCGGCGAGCTGGTGAAGCTGATGGGCACTTCGGCCTGGTACGCGCCCGGCGCGGCGGCGGCCCAGATGGTGGAAGCCATTGTGCGCAACCAGCGCCGCGTGTTCCCGGTGTGCCTGGAGCTACAGGGCGAGTACGGCATCAATGGCGTGTACCTCGGGGCTCCGGTTATCCTGGGCAAAAACGGCGTAGAGCGCGTGATTGAGCTGCAGCTAAACGACGAGGAAAAGGCTATGCTGGAAACCTCGCGCGGCCATGTGAAGGAAGTAATGGATGCGCTCGACAAAATGAGCAGCGCCCCCGCCGCATAAAGCGTCGGCTTGCTAAGTAATAAGGCCACGGGCCGCCTCGCAGTGCGCGGGGCAGCCCGTTTGGTTTTTCGGGTAATTGAGCAGTTTCGCCATCAGTATTTAGCATGATGAGCTTACGAACCATCCTGGCACCGCGCTCGATTCGTTCCGGCAGCAAGCGATGCATTGTCGCGGCCCACACCATGACCAGCTAGTCGGATGCCTTTGGGGCACCCGCGAAATATGGCTACCTTTCGGCCCTTTGCCCCTCCTCCCCGGTCGCCTTATGAAAACTGAGCTCGTCAACGCCTTCGATAAAGTATTTCTGACCATCGAGTTTGATGAGGCCAACCAGTGGATTTATAACAACTGGCTGGGCGTGCTACCCACCGACAAAGTGATTGAAGGCTGCCAGGCCACCATCGAATTTCTGAAGCAGTACCCCTGCCCGCACATGCTGAACGACAACCGCCTGGTGGTGGGCTCGTGGAATTCGGCCAACGACTGGATTGCCGCCAACTGGGTGCCGCAGGTGCTCACGCTGGGGCTGAAGCGCTTCGCCCACATCGTTTCGCCGGGCATCTTCGGCCAGGCCTCGGCCGAGGAAATGGTGACGCGGGTGGGCACCCAGCTCGAAATCCGGCTGTTCAAGGACCTGGCCCTGGCTCAGGCCTGGCTGCGAGAAAAATAGCCGGGCCATCGAGCCGCAAAGGAAGCTCACAAACCGAAGTGCCAATTGGAGTAAGGAAAAGCCTCTTGCTGATATCAGCAAGAGGCTTTTCCTTACCTACCCCGGTCCGGCTACTGGCTGGCGCGGAAGAGCTTCTGCTTTTCTTCCTTCGACAGGCTTTCGTAGCCGGAACGCGAAATCTTATCCAGGATGCGGTCGACTTCGTCCTGCATGGGCAGGTCGGCGTCGGGGGCTTTTTTAGCCTTGCCCGGCCCTGCGGCCGCTACCGGCGCGGGCCGGCGGCTGGGCGTGCTCACGCGCATGGCGGGCTGGCGGCTGCGCAGGCGGGCCAGCCAGTCGCCCACGGCCTGCACCGGACGGCCTAAATCGTGCCCGGCCTGCAACTGCTTAATGAACACGAAGCCCAGCAGCGCGCCGCCGAGGTGCACGATTTCGCCCCCCGCGTTGCCCCCGTTCACGCCCGCCAGCGAGATGAGCACCAGCGCGGCCGCAATCCATTTGATTTTGACCGGGCCGATGAGAATGAGCGAAAACTGATAGTCGGGCAGCAGCGTGGCCGCCGCCACAATCACGGCCGTGACGGCCCCCGACGCGCCCAGCACCAGCTGCCCGGCCTGGGCCGCCGGCTGCAGAATCGGAATCAGGTTATACATCAGCACGAACACCGCCGCCCCGGCCAGCCCGCCCAGAATGTAGATGCTCACGAGCCGTCGGTCGCCCAGATATTCGCGCAACAGTATACCGAACCAGTACAGGTTCAGCATATTGAACAGGATGTGGAAGAAACCCTGGTGCGTGAAGGCGTAGGTGAGCACCGTCCAGGGGTGGCGCAGCAGCACGCCCGGGTTAGCCGACAGCGCCAGCTGCCGCATAATGAGCACCTGCACCCCGGCAGTCTGCGTGAAGAAGGTGATGGCCTCCAGCAGCACCACGGCCGCGAACACCAGCACGTTCAGCCAGATAAGCTGGACGAGGGCGTTGTCGCGGCGGCTGAAGGCGGTGCGAATGTCTTGAACAATGCTCATGAATGGCTAACAAAGTAGCGGGCGAAGTAGCGGCAGCCGCCCTCTGGCAGCCCAACGCGCGGCAGGACCGCCGGGGTTTCCTTCCGAAGAAAGCCGGGCCGGACCGGGCGGTAAAGATAGCCGCCGTAGCGACCACTGCGCCCGCCGGCAGCCCCATTTCCGTCTGGCGGCGACGGCCTAGCCGCGCGGAAGCCGCCCCGGCACAACCATCGGGCAAGCGCAACAGTAAAGCGAAGCATATGAATAAACTGAAAGCCCTGTGGCTGAAACTGGATTCCAGCCTCTGGTTTGTGCCGACTATCATGGTGGTGGCCTCGCTGTTTGCGGCTTACTGGCTTGTGGTGCTCGACGCGTACATTGGGGCAAAGTGGACGGCCCGGTACCCGCTGCTGTTTGGGGCCGGGGCCGACGGTGCCCGGGGCATGCTCGCCGCCATTGCCAGTTCCATGATTACGGTGGCGGGGCTGATATTCTCGCTCACGCTGGCTACGCTGGCCCAGGTGGCCAGCCAGTATACCTCGCGCCTGCTGCGCAATTTCATGCGCGACCGCACCAACCAGGTGGTAATGGGGTTTTTCGTGAGCATTTTCGTGTACTGCCTGGTGGTGCTGCGCACCATTCGCGGGGGCTCCGAGGGCTCGTTCGTGCCGCCGCTGGCCGTGGCCTTCGGGCTGCTGCTGGCCCTGGTGAGCATCGGGATGCTGATTTTCTTCATCCACCACATTGCCAATTCGATTCAGGCGGCCAACATTGTGGCGGGCGTGGCGGCCGAAACCGAGAAGCTGCTCGACAAGGTGTTTCCGGCCCGACTGGCCGACCCCGCTACCCCCGCCGAGCGCGCCGACCTGGCCGCCGGCCCGGCCCTGCGCTGGCAGCCGGTGCCGGCCCCGGTCACGGGCTACATGCAGGGCGTGGAGTATAATGCGCTGCTGGCTTTTGCCGAGCAGGCCGACGTGGTGGTACGCATGGAGCAGGCCATTGGCAGCTTCATTGTGAAGGGCACGACCCTGGCTTCCGTTGCCAGCACCAACGGCCAGCCCCTGCCCCTGGCCGACGAGCTGCCCAACGGCCTGACCGACGCCTACCGCTTCGGCGACCAGCGCACCCTCGACCAGGACGTGGGCTTCGGTCTGCGTCAGCTGGTCGATATTGCCCTTAAAGCCCTCTCGCCGGGCATCAACGACACCACTACGGCCGTTATGTGCGTCGATTGGCTGGGCTCGCTGCTGCGCCTGCTGGCCGACCGGCAGCTTGCCAGCCCGCTGCGGGCGGCCAGTGGCCAGGTGCGGGTGCTGACCATGAGTCCCGATTTCGCCGGCTACCTGGGCACGGCCTTCGACCAGATTCGGGCCAATGCGGCCCACGCACTGGCCATTTACCTGCGCCAGCTGGCCGCGCTGCGCACCATTACGGCCGCGTGCCCTGGCCCCGCCGCCCGCGCCGCCCTGCGCCAGCAGGCCGACCTGACATTGGAAGTGGCCGAAGCTACCCTCACCGCCCCCTACGACCTCGACCAGGTGCAGGCCCGCTATCAGGAGCTGCGCAACGATTTGCTGGGGCTGCCGGTGGCGGTGTAGTGTGTGTTTGAGCAAATTGAACGTCATGCTTCGGCTGCGCTCAGCATGACGTTCTAAAGACCTGTTAAGCAACTTCATCCCTCCTCCTACCATGAAACTACTACTCGTTGAGGATGAGCCCAAGCTGGCCTCTTTCGTCGGCAAAGGCTTTCGGCACGAAGGTTACGAGCTGGATGTAGCCTACGACGGCCGCATGGGCCTCTCGATGGTGCGGCAGCAGCCGTATGACCTCGTGATTCTGGACGTGAACTTGCCCCACATCAACGGGTTCGAGCTGTGCCGGCTCATCCGGGCCGACTACCCGCGCCTGCCGGTGCTGCTGCTCACAGCCCTCGACAGCCTCGACGACAAGGTGACCGGCTTCGAGGCCGGGGCCGACGACTACCTCGTCAAGCCCTTCGAGTTCAAGGAATTGCTCCTGCGGGCGCGGGTGCTCACGCGGCGCGGCACCGAGGCCAACGCCGTGAAGCAGGTGCTACGCCTGGCCGACCTGGAGCTGAACCTCGACACCAAGGCCGTAACCCGCGCCGGCCAGCGCATCGAGCTCACAACCAAAGAGTACGGTCTGCTGGAATACCTGCTATTGAACCGCAACCGGGTGATTTCGCGGGTGGATATCGCCGAGAAAGTCTGGGATTTGAACTTCGACACCAATACGAATATCATCGATGTGTACGTGAGCCACCTGCGCAAGAAGATGGACAAGGGGTTTGAGATGAAGCTGATTCATACCGTGGTGGGCATGGGCTACGTGGCGAGGGAGGGCGGGTGAGGGTTGTAGCGTGGACTCTGCGAGTCCGCGCGTGAATTGATAGCCACTCAGAAGCTTGCTGCGGTGCTGTGGCTATTTATACATTCGTTCAGACGCGCGGACTCGCAGAGTCAACACTACAAGTATGCTGATTCGCAACAAGCTGATTCTGCGCTTTACGCTACTCGTGCTGGGTATTCAGCTCGGGTTTTCGGCGTTTGTGTACTACTTCCACGCGGCGGCGCGGGAGCAGCGCTTCACACGGCGGCTGGCGGGCAAGGCCATCATGACGGCCCGCCTGCACCTGCGCACCGCGCCCGCCGATTCGGCCGGGGCCGTGCGCCGGGCCTTCAGCCGCAGCGACTTGCTCACCATCGAGCAGGAGGAAATCAGTATTTACGGCCCCGACAACCGGCTGATTTATGTGAGCGCCGACACCGTACCGCAACTGGCCAACCAGGGCCAGCTGCCGCGCCTGGCCCCGGGTGGGCCGCTGGTGCGCTTCCAAAGCGGGCCGCTCGAAGCCGTGGGCTTCACCTACGGGCCAGCGGGGCAGCCCTACCGGCTGTTTGCGGCCGGCCACGATGAGCTGGGCCGCATGCAGCTGGCCAGTCTGCGGCTGATTTTGCTGGCCGGCAACGTGGGGGCGCTGGTGCTCATCATTCTGGCCGGCTGGTACTTCGCCGACGAGTCGCTGAAACCCATTGCCCGGGTGGTGAAGCAGGTGAAGAAAATAACCGCCCGCGAACTGAGTCGCCGCGTGCACGAAGGCAACGGCACCGACGAAATTGCGCAGCTGGCCATCACCTTCAACCAGATGCTGGGCGGGCTGGAGCAGGCGTTCGAAGCCCAGCGCAGCTTCGTGAGCCACGCCTCGCACGAGCTGCGCACGCCCCTCACTGTGGCCCTGGGCACCCTGCAAACTGCCCTGGCCTACGACCAAACCCTGCCCGACGCCCAGGAAAGCATGGCCTCGGCGGTGGAGGATTTGCGCCAGCTCGTGGGCCTCACCAACGGCCTGCTGGCCCTGGCGCAGGCCGGCGAAATGGGTGGCCATCGCGAACCCGTGCGCCTCGACGAATGCCTGACCCAGGCCGTGGCCCAATGCCAGGCCCGCCACCCCGGCCGCCTGGTGCAGGTAGCCTTCGGTGAGATGCCCGCTAAGCTGGATACCCCCTTTGCCGTAGCCGGCAATGCCCAGCTGCTTACCACGGCCTTGCTCAACCTGCTCGACAACGCCTGCAAGTATTCGACCGCCGAAGTGCGCGCCACCCTGGGCTACGCCGGCCCCAAAGCCGTGCAGGTAGCCGTGGCCGATACCGGCATCGGCATCGCCCCCGCCGATTTGGCGCGGGTGTTCGAGCCCCTGTACCGGGCCGAAAACGGCCGCCAGCAGCCCGGCTACGGCATCGGCCTGGCCGTGACGCAGAAAATCGCGCAGCGCCACGGCGGCACCCTGGCGCTGGCCTCGGAGCCGGACCAGGGTACCACGGCCACACTGCGCCTGCCGGTGGCGGGGTGATTGGAGGGTGTAAGGGTTGGGCAACAGACCGTCATGCTCCGCTGCGTTCAGCATGACGGCTGTTTTCACACCCGCCCGCCACTCACATTTTAATGTTTTTTAATCTCGCGTTCAGGCTAGGTTAATACCGGTTGGGGTCCTTTGTAGCCAACACTGCCGCTGGCTCTGCTATGAACGGAACCCCTGAACCCCGTCTGCGAATGCTCCTCTACCTGCTGGTGGGGGCATTAGTGCTCTCAACGGCCCTCAATTTTTATTGCTTGTTGCGACTCGATACCCGCGCCTACGACCAGCAGCTGAGCGAGGAATTGCGCACCCCGCTGCTGCCCGATTCAGTGGTATTGCAGCCGGCCCGGCCCGATTCGCTGCTGGCCGCCCGGCCCTGAACTACCCACTTGCTGCCCTTCACCTTTTTCAACGCCCTTTTTTCGCCTGCCCATGTCGACCATCAGCTTTTCCGCCCTGCCAACCGCTGCCCAGTGGCAGACCGTTATTCAGCTCCGCCGCGATATTGTGCGCCGCCTGGGGCGCTCGGTAGCTTCGCTCTCGTGGTGGCACCGCGCCATTCTGGCCGCCGACCCGGTGCTGGACTGGTCGGCTGAGCAGCGCACGGCCATCGTGCGCCGGGGCCAGACGCTGCTCGATTTCATGGCCCGCTGCTACCTGGTAACGCCCCGCGCCTCGGCCACCGCCCCCGACGCCGTGGATGAAGAGCTACTGGCGCTGCTGCCTTAGCAGCTGTTATCACTGCTGTTTCTGGTTACTCGTTTCCCGTTGCTGGCTGCTGGTTTGGCGCTTTCGAGCCGTTTTTCAGGACGAAAACTAACTAGCAACGAGAAACCAGAAACCAGCAACTACCTGAAGCATCAGATGCCAAAGTTGCCGGCGTAACAGCAGTTGCTTACTGTCATTCTTATTGATTCTTCGACGCCAATGTCGAGGATTTCCGACGTTCTCCATGCTCATTTCGCTGCCCATATTCTTTCGTTACTGCCTTGTTTTGCTGCTGCCCGTGCTGGGCGGGTCCGCCCTCAGCGGCTGCGGCAGCGGCGAAGCCAACACGCCGAATAAAGACGACCAGCCGCTGGAGCTGCCCGTGGTGCGCCTCGTGGCCCACGACACTGTGCTCACCCGCGAGTACGTGGCCGAGATTCAGGCCGAGCGCAATGTGGAGCTGCGGGCGCGGGTGAAGGGCTACCTCGAAAAAATCTACGTCGATGAAGGCCGCACGGTGAAAAAAGGCCAGCCGCTGTTCCAGATTTCGGCGGCCGAGTACCGCACCAAGCTGGCCCGGATGCACGCTGCCAGCAGCCACGCCACCGCCCAGGCCCGCGTGGCCGCCCTACAGCTCGGCCGCGTGAAAATGCTCACCGCCAAAAACGTCATCACTGCCTCGGAGCTCGACGTGGCCAAAGCCCAGCTGCGCGCCGCCGAAGCCACCGTGGCCGAAGCCCGCTCGGCCGAAAGCAACGCCGCCCTCATGCTGAGCTACACGCTGGTGCGCGCGCCGTTTGATGGCGTGGTGAACCGCGAGCTGCTGAAAGTGGGCAGCCTCGTAGACGATGGCACGCTGCTCACCACCGTGTCCGATGCCCGGCAGGTATTCGCCTACTTTAATGTGTCGGAGGCTGATTATCTGGAGTTTATCAAAACCCGCGCCCAGGACTCGGCCCGCAGCACCAATCTGGTGCGGCTGGTGCTGGCCGACGGCTCGCTCTACAGCCCGCCCGGCAAGATTGAAACCGTGGAAAGCGAGTTTGAATCGAACACCGGCGCCATCGCCTTCCGCGCCCGTTTCGACAACCCCAAGCGCATCCTCAAGCACGGCGCGACTGGCAAGGTGCGCCTCGCCAACACCGTGGCCGATGCCGTGCTGGTGCCGCAAAAGGCCGTTTTCGAGCAGCAGGACAAGTATTACGTGTATTTGCTCGATAAGCAAGGCATTGTGCATCAGCAGAGCTTCAGTCCCAAAAGCCGTCTGGCCGCTTACTACGTGGTGAAATCGGGCCTGAAACCCGGCGAGCAGGTGGTGTGCGAAGGCATTCAGGATTTGCGCGATGGTACGCACATCGCCGGGCGGGCGGTGACGCTGAAAAGCGTGATGGCGAACGAGTAACGAGTGTAGCGTGGACTCTGCGAGTCCGCGCGTTGCACGATTCCTACCACTCGCGGACTCGCAGAG
>JALYUI010000378.1 GCA_030853845.1 Bacteroidota bacterium
GCGCAGGGCACGCAGCAGGTAGCTTTCCACCACGGCCAGCATGGCGGCGTAGTCGGTGGTTTCGGCCAGCCGGTCCTCCACTTCCGTGATGGCGGGGCCGAGCAGGACGCGGCTTTCGACGGAGAAATCGAACAGCTCCCGCACCGGTACGCCCAGCAGGCGGTGCAGCCCGCCGGGCCAGAACGCGGCGCACACCATGAGGTGGTCGGGCGGAAACCGCAAATCGACCCGCGACACCTGCGGCCCCACCACGATGCTGCGCGGCGAGGCAATTACCCGCCCCTGCCCGTAGTGAAAGGTGCTCATGGCATCGCGCGGGTAGAAATACAGGCACTGCTGCGGCGCGGGTGGCATGGGTTTCACGGCCAGCGCGGGGTCGAGGCCATCGTAGCGCACGTGCACCAGCATGTAGTGCTGCACGAAGGGCCGGAGCGGCAAAGCGGGTGGCTGGAAGCGAAGAACCATGAGGGCCAGGCAGCTGAGGATGCCGGCCCAAGATAAGGCCGGGGCTGGGTTCAGAACGACGTTTTCCCGGCGGCTCCAAAGCCCATTCATCCCCGGCAAAACCCAAACAGCCCCGCCGGCCAGTGCCGACGGGGCTGTTTGCATCTCAGGCTACCCGCGTTACTCGCGCACGAAGCGGCGGCTCACGCTGCCCTCGGCCATAACGGCGCGCAGCAGGTACACGCCGCTGGGTAATGCGCTCAGGTCGAGCTGCTGCTGGGTAGCGGCGGCGGCTAACGTGCCCCGGTACACCACCTGGCCCACGGCATTCAGCACGGTGAGCTGCACGGACTGGTGCGCGCCGGTCAGCGCCACGGTGAGCAGGCCGCCGGGCGTGGGGTTGGGATACAACTGGAGCGTGGCGGCGGCTAGCTGCTTGGCGGTGGCCGTCACGACTACTGCCGTGGAGGGCAGCGAGGCGCAGCCCTGGGCCGAGGTTGTCGTCACGGTATAGGAGCCGTACTGGGCGGGCGTACCGCTCACCACGTAGGTTTGGCCGGTGGCCCCGGCAATGGCCGTCCCGTTCAGGTAGAACTGGTTGCCGGTGGCGGCGCTGCTGGTGAGCGTGGTTGTGCTGCCGTTGTACACCACCGACAAGGTGGGCGGAGCGGGCAGGGCGTTGATGGTGACGGTGGCCGTGGACGAGGCGCCGCCGCAGGCCCCGCCCGTGCTTACCGTGTTGGTGATGGTATAGGTGCCGGGCGTGCTATTAGCCAGCAAAATGGTCCCGGTAGCCGTGTTAAAACTCAGGCCGGCCGACGAAGTGAAGAGGCCGGCCGTGGCCCCGGTGGCCAGCGTGGGCGTGGCCGTGCCGCTGGCGCAGAGCGAGGAACTGCTGTAACTGAAGGCTGCCGAGGCCGGGGCCGAAATCGTGATGCTGGCCGTGCTGCTGCTCGGGCAGGTGCCGCCCACGCTATAGGTCACGGTGTAGGTGCCGGGCGTGCTGCTGCCAGGGGCTATGGTGCCAGTGGCGGCGTTCAGAGTAAGGCCCGGAGTACTAGCAAACGCGCCGCCCGTGGTGCCCGTAATGCTGGGCGTAGCCGTGGGGCCGCTCTGGCAGAAACCGGAGGCCGGGTAGCTGAAGGCGGCCGTGGTGGCCGGGTTCACGGTGAGGACGGTGGCGGGCGAAGTGCCCGCGCAGCCGCTGGCGTTGGTCACCACCACGCTATAGCTGCCGGCCGCGCTGGCCGAGTACGTGGCTGCCGTGGCACCAGCAATGGCCTGCCCGTTCAGCAGAAACTGGTAGGTTGCCCCGGTGCCGCCGCCACCGGCCGTGAGCACCACGGGGGTGCCGGCGCAGGTAGCCGTGGGGCCACCGGGCGTGAGGGCGGCTACTGGCGCGGCATTCACCGTGAAGGTGGCCGTGGCCGTGGTGGCCGCGCACGAGCCCGAGGCCGCGATGGTGTTGGTGACGGTGTAGGTGCCGGCCGTGCTGGCAGCCAGGTTCACCACGCCCGAGGCCGGGTCGAGGCTCAGGCCGGTGGTCGAGGAGAACGTGCCGGCGCTGGCTCCGCTGGTAAACGTGGGGGCCACGTTGCCCTGGGCCGCCGCGCAGTAGCTGCCGCCGGCGTAGCTGAACGAGGCCACCGGCGCGGTGCTGATGGTGACCGTGGCCGTGCTGACGGCCGTGCAGGTGCTGCCCACGCTGTACGTCACGACGTAGGTGCCGGCCGTGCTGGCAGCCGGGTTGATGGCCCCGGTGCCGGCATTCAGGCTCAGGCCCGTGGTCGAGGAGAAAACCCCGCCCGGGGTGCCCGTGATGGTGGCCGTGGCCGTGCCCCCGCTGGCGCAGAGCGTGGAGGAAGCGTAGGCAAAGGCCGCGCCCGGGGCCGCGTTGATGGTGACGCTGGCCGTGGCCGTGCCGGGGCAGGGGCTGCCGGCAGCGTAGCTCACGGTGTAGGTGCCGGGTGTGCTGGCAACAAGATTGATGACGCCGGTGGCAGGGTTCAGGCTCAGGCCGGCGGCCGACGAATAGGTGCCGCCGGCGATGGATACCGTGGGGCCGGGGTTGTTGCCGCCGTTCTGGCAGTAGCTGCTGGCCCCGTAGGCCAGGGTAGGCGTAGCCACCGGGTTCACCGTGATGGTGGTGCCGGCCGAGGTGGCCGTGCAGTTGCCGGGGTTGGTGATGACCACGCTGTAGCTGCCGCCCTGGGTGGCGGCATAGGTGGCCGAAGTAGCACCGGCAATGGCCTGGCCATTCAGCAGAAACTGGTAGGTGGCACTCGCGCCGCCGCCGTTGGCCGTGAGGGGCACGCTGCTGCCCTGGCAGATGGTGGTCGGGCCGCTCACGGCCAGCGCGGCGGCGGGCACGGCGCTCACCGTTACCTGGGTGGTGGCGGTGGCGGCCTGGCAGGCCCCGTTGGCAGCCACGGTGTTGGTGATGGTATAGGTACCGGGCTGGCTGGCGGCCAGGTTAATGGCCCCGGTGCTGGCATTCAGGCTCAGGCCGGCCGGGGCAGCCGTGAAGGTGCCGGCCGCCGCTCCCTGCACGAGAGTAGCCGTGGGGTTGGCCCCGCTGGCGCAGTAGGCCGGGCTGGCGTAGCTGAAGCCGGCCGCGCCGGGCGTGGCCACCGTGAGCTGCTGGGTGCTGGTGCTGGGGCAGGGGCCGCCCACGCTGTAGGTGATGGTGTAGGTGCCGGCGGTGCTGGCGGCCAGGTTCACCTGGCCGGTCACGGCGTTAATTATCAAACCACTGGCCGAAGTGAAGCCGCCACCAGCCGTGCCGCTGATGGTGGGTGTGGGGTTGGCGCTGCTCTGGCAGTAGGAAGCGGCGTTGTAGGCGAAGGCGGCCGAGGTGGCCGGGTTCACCGTCACGGCCACGGTGCTGGTGTTCGAGCAGCCGTTGCTGGAGGCGGTGAGGGTGTAGGTGGTGGTGACGGCCGCGCCGGTGGTGTTGGTGAGCGAAACCGTAGTTTGGGCGGCGCTGGCGTTGGCCAGGCCGGTTGCGGGGCTCCAACTGTAGGTGTAGCCGGCCACGGCCGCGGCTCCGCCCAACGAGGCCGAGCCGCCCGAGCAGAAGGTCTGGGCCGTACCGGCATTCACCACCACCACGGGGTTCACCGTGATGCGCACCGTGGAGCTGCCCACGCAGCCATTGGCCGAAACGGCCGTGAGGGTGTACACCGTGACGCGCGGCGCGGTGCCGGTGTTGGTGCCCGTGAGGGTGGGCTGGGCGGCGGAAGTGCTGCTCAGGCCCGTGCTCGGCGACCAACTATAAGTGAGGCCTGCCACCGGCGCGCTGCCCAGCTGGGCCGTCTGCCCGGAGCACAGCACGCGGTCGGGGCCGGCGCTGGGGGTGGGCAGCGGCTCCACGGTAATGGTGACGGTGGCGGTGGCCGAGCAGTTGCCGTTGTCGCCGGTCAGGGTGTAGGTGGTCGTGACGGTGGGCGAGGCGATGGGGTTCGAAACGCGGGGGTTGCTCAGGCCGGTGCTGGGGCTCCAGGTGTAGTTGTTCGCGCCCGAGGCCGAGAGGGTGGTCGAGCTGCCGGCGCAGATGGTCTGGTCCGGCGACACGGTGAGCACCGGCGTGGCGCGCACCTGCACCGTGGCCTGGGCCGTGCTGGAGCAGCCCGCCGCGTTGGTCACCGTCACGGTGTAGGTGGTGGAGGCCGTGGGCGAGGCCGTGGGGTTGGCCACGGTGGTGCTGCTGAGGCCGGCGGCCGGGCTCCACGAGTAGCTGGTGCCGCCGTTGGCATTCAGCGTAATGGACTGGCCGGCGCAGATGGCCACCGCCTGCGGGGTGACGCTGGCGTTGGGCAGCGCATTCACCGTCACGCTCACCGACGACGTGACGGAGCAACCGTTGGCGCTGGCCGTCACGGTGTAGGTGCCCGAGCGGTTGGCGGCCACGTTGGAGATGGTGGGGTTTTGCAGCAGCGAGCTGAAGCCGTTGGGGCCGGTCCAGGCGTAGCTGGCCCCCGGCACGGTGCTGGCCGTGAGCAGCAGGTTGCCCCCCACGCACAGCGGCGAGTTGCTGCCCGCCGTCACGCTGCCCAGGTTGGTGATGGTGAGGTCCTGGCCGTTGTCGGTGCCCACGGTGGCCGGACTGGAGCCCACCACCCGCACCCGGTAGCCGGAGCCGGTGATGACGCCCGCGGGCAGGTTGCTGTTGATGGTGCTGCCGGCCGTGCCCGCCAGCGAGCCGATGGCCACCGGCGCGGCAAACGAGCCGTTCTCATCCGAAAGCTGCACCGTGAACACGTTGCTGGGGTCGAAGCTGCCCGATACGGCGTAGCTCACGCGCACCACGGTGCTCTGGCAGAAGCTGGTGCCGTTCAGCACCGAGGTGGTGATGCCGGCAGCCTGCCCTACGCGCACCCAGGCGGTACTTATGAGCAGCAGCAAGTAGAATAGTAAACGGTTTTTCATGGGGATGATGGAAGAGAATGAGGAGAATGATGGCCGAACAACCGGCTAGTTAGCCTGCTCACATGATGCCCACATGATAAAGCCCGCCGAACCGCCGGTTCCGCCTTCGACGGCGCGTTGCTGCGAAAGTTTAAGACCCAATAAATCTTCCTGATTTCCTGGTTTTCCCGGTTTCGGGCAGGGTTTCTTACTGCCCCAAAACACCGCGGCCCGCCAACGCTGCGGG
>JALYUI010000381.1 GCA_030853845.1 Bacteroidota bacterium
TTCTGCGACTTCTGCGCCCTCTTCTGCGCCTTCTGCGGGCTAAATCTGTAATGCGCCCGGCCCGCTGCCGATAAACCCACCCGCAGCGCAAGCCGACCCGCATTCGCCTTCGCGGCAGTATTTTGCGGCCTAATTCATCATTGCCACTTCTTATTCCTTCACCTTTTCCTACAAAATGAACTTCCGTTTCCTGTCAACCCTGGGCCTGGCCCTGATTACCACGGCCAGCCTGGCCCAGCAAAAAAAGCCGGCCGCGAAAGCCCCGGCCGCAAAAACAACTGCCCTGATGACCACACCTTTCGGCACGAAGCTGGTGGAGAAAGTGACCCGGCAGCCCGGCCAGGTGATGATTCCCTACGAGAAGTACGTGCTGCCCAACGGCCTTACGCTCGTGGTGGCCGAAGACCACTCCGACCCGCTGGTGCACGTCGATGTGACCTACCACGTGGGCTCGGCCCGCGAGCAGATTGGCAAGTCGGGCTTCGCGCACTTCTTCGAGCACATGATGTTCCAGGGCTCCGACCACGTGGGCGACCAGCAGCACTTCAAGCTGGTGACGGCCGCCGGCGGCACTCTCAACGGCAGCACCACCCAGGACCGCACCAACTACTTCGAGACCCTGCCCAGCAACCAGCTCGAAACCGGCCTCTGGCTCGAAGCCGACCGCATGGGCTTCCTGCTTGATGCCGTGAGCCAGAAGAAGTTCGAGATTCAGCGCTCGACGGTGAAGAATGAGCGCGGCCAGAACTACGACAACCGCCCCTACGGCCTCGCCAGCGAGTACATCAGCAAAACCCTCTACCCCTACGGCCACCCCTATTCCTGGCTCACTATCGGCTACCTCGAAGACCTCGACCGCTCGAATGTGGACGACCTGAAGAACTTCTTCCTGCGCTGGTACGGCCCCAACAATGCCACCCTCACCGTGGGCGGCGACGTGAAGCCCGCCGAAGTGGTGAAGCTGGTGGAGAAGTATTTCGGCTCCATCAAGCGCGGGCCTTCGGTGCCGGTGCAGAAGCTGCCCGAGCCCGTGCTCACCGCCGACCGCTACGTGAGCTACACCGACAACATCCGCTTCCCGATGCTGCAAATGGTGTTTCCGACCGTACCCCACGGCCACCCCGACGAAATGGCCCTCGATGCGCTGGCCGACATTCTGGGCGGCGGCAAAACCTCGCTGCTCTACAAAAACCTGGTGAAAAACCAGAAAACCGTGCAGGCCCAGGCCTACCAGCAGAACTCGGAGCTGGCCGGCTTCTTCGATTTCGTGGCTCTGCCGCTACCCGGCAAAACCCTCGACAGCACCGAAGTCATTATCCGCAACACGCTGAAAGAGTTTGAGAAGAAGGGCGTGACCGACGAGGACCTACAGCGCTTCAAGGCCCAGACCGAAGCCCAGACCATCAACGGCCTGGCCAGCGTGCAGGGCAAGGTGAGCCAGCTCGCCGCCAACCAGACTTTCTTTGGCAACCCCAACTACATCACCGTCGAAAACATGCGTCTGAAAGCCCTCACCAAGGCCGACGTGCAGCGCGTGTACGACAAGTACCTGCGCGGCAAGCACGCCGTGATTCTGAGCGTGCTGCCCAAAACCGGCGGGGTAGCGGCGGCCAAGCCCGACAACTACACCATCGACCAGACGGGCTACAAAGCGCCCGACTACGGCTACAACGGCCTGAAGTATATCAAAGCCACCGATACCTTCGACCGCAGCAAGCAGCCCGCCGCCGGGGCCAACCCCGTGGTGAAAGTGCCCGCTCTGTACCAGGAAACCCTGCCCAACGGCCTGAAAGTAGTGGGCACTCGGAACAGCGAGATTCCGGCCGTGACCATGCGCCTGAGCATTCGCGGCGGCCACCGGCTGGAGCAAACCATGCCGGGCAAGGCCGGCATTGCCGAGCTCACGGCCAGTATGCTCAATGAGGGCTCGCAGAAATACACCGGCGAGCAGCTTTCGGCCGCGCTCGATAAGCTGGGCTCGTCGATTTTCGTGAACGCCGGCGACAACGAAACCACCTTGTACGTGCAGAGCCTGACCAAGAACCTGCCCGCCACGATGGCCCTGCTCGACCAGATTCTGCTGCATCCGCGCTTTGATGCCGCCGACTTTGCCCGCGTGAAAAAGCAGCAGCTGGAGAAGATTGCCAACTTCACCAACCAGGCCGGCGTAATGGCCGACCTCACTTACAACCGCCTGCTCTACGGCCAGAACAACATTGCCGGTACCGCCGTGGCCGGCACCACCGCCTCGGTGGGCAGCCTCACGCTCGACGACGTGAAGAGCTTCTATAACACCTACTACGCTCCCAACGTGAGCTACCTCGTGGCCGTGGGCGACGTGGACCAGGCCACCCTGGAGCCACAGTTGGGCTTCCTGAAGAGCTGGGGCAAGAAGGATGTGACCATTCCGACCGATATGGCCGGCGTGCAGCCCGATAAAACGACGATTTACTTTGTGAACAAGCCCGGCGCGGCCCAGTCCGAAATCCGGGTGGGCTACCCCACCGACCTCAAGTACGACGCCACCGGCCCCTACTACCGCGCCTACCTGGCCAACTACCTGCTCGGCGGCGCTTTCAACTCGCGCATCAACCTGAACCTGCGCGAGAACAAGGGTTACACCTACGGCGCGCGCTCGGGCTTCTCGGGCACCCGCTACGCTGGCCCGTTCACGGCCCAGGCCGGCGTGCGCGCCGATGCTACGGCCGCCTCGGTGAAGGAGTTCATGAGCGAGATTTCGAACTACCCCAACGGGATTTCGGATGATGAGCTGGCCTTCGTGCAAAATTCGCTGGGCCAAATCGACGCCCTGAAATACGAAACCGGCCAGCAGAAAGCCGCTTTCCTGAGCCGCATCGTAGAGTACGACCTGCCCACCACCTTCGTGGACGAGCAGAGCCAGATTCTGAAGAAGCTGACCAAGCAAGACGTGCAGGCCACCGCCAAGCAGTACCTGCCCGCCGACAAAATGTACATCGTGGTAGTGGGCGACGAGAAGCAGCTGCCTTCGCTCCAGGCCCTGGGCTACCCCGTGGTGCAGCTCGATATGGAAGGCAAGCCCGTAGCCGCCGCCGCGCCGACGGCCCCCGCCCCGATGGCCCCGGCAGTGGACGACAAAACCAAGATTAAGAACGAGGACGGCAGCAAGCTGAAGACCAAGACCAAAAAAGGCTAAGCTTTTTTGGTGCCTGAAGGTTCGTTGAACGTCACGCTGAACGCAGTGAAGCATCTCTACCGCGTGAGTAATCCAATCGAAGGGATTTACTGCTGCGGTAGAGATGCTTCACTGTGTTCAGCATGACGTTCCATTTACCTTCACCATCGCTCCCTCGAATCAAACCCCTCTGAGGCACAAGCTGCGAGCAAGTGCCGGGTAAAGCGTAGCTTTCGGCCCGCCGCTTTATCTTCACCCAAAAATTTACCTGCCCGTGGCCTCCTCCCAACAGCTTGCGCAACTCGACCGCCTCGAGCGGCAGATGACCACCTTAGTGGCTGCCTATCAGCAATTGCGCGAGGACCTGGCCGATGCCAACACCACCGTGCAGCAGCTCCGCGGCGACCTGCGCGACAAGGACCGGCAACTGAAGGAGCGCCAAAACCAGGAAAATATTGTTAAACTTGTACACACCATAGCTGGGGAACCCACCCACGCCAACGAATTAAAACTGCGCCTCAACGAATACATCCGCGAACTGGACAAGTGTCTTGCCTATTTGAGAGACTAAACCGAACGACCCTCACCCCACTGCCGTA